>NVSP01000087.1 GCA_002732755.1 Phycisphaera sp. | reverse complement strand
TTTTTTTGTATACATGGGCGAGCGCAAAGACCAGGAGCAGCACGCCACCGAGTGCGGCGACGGTGCGAACAAAGTCTTTGCCAAGGACCATTGGCGTGGTGATTTCATCGCCACCGAGCGGCTGGTCTTCTTGGCGAACACGGGGCATTCCCAGCGGCCTGGATTCGCTGACGGGCTTGACTATTGGTTTTTTGGGTGATTGCGTGAGAGACTGCGAGGAAACCGGCGAGAGAACCGGCGAGGGTTCTTGGCCTGATCCAGCAACTACGGAATCAGCGGGGGTGGTGCCTGAACCGCCATCCCATGGGCCGTGCTGGGCCACGACGGAATGGGTCGTGATGAAGAGCGTGAGTAGAGTGCAGAGTTGCACCCGGGTAAGAATCCACATGTCGCCATCCTGGCCTTTCTCTCGGGCGGATCCTCCGCCCGGTACAAATCACTCAACTCGATCAGTTTTCACGCAGATCGAGAATCTCGCTGATACGAACACAGAAGTTGTCATTGAGCACGAGCACTTCGCCTCGGGCGACCTTGCGATCGTTCACATATACATCCACGGGGTCGCCGGCGAGTTTATCAAGTTCGACAACCGCACCGTCACCGAGGCGGAGTACATCCTCGACGAACATCCGCGTTCGGCCGAGTTCGATGCGAACATTCATTTGGACATCAGAGAGCAGTTCAAGATCGCTGTTCTGGCCAGCCCAGTCGGACTTGCCGAACTCTGGGGACTCAAATGAAGTTCCCTCGGCCCTGCTTGGGCTTGGAGCTATAGACTCCCCCCCACTGTTTCCGCTATTTCCACTCCCCCCGCTCCCCCCACTTCCTCCACCCAACCCGCTGATCGCGGTCATGGCGGCGGCCAATGCGGCGGCCTCGGCGTCGGTCATCTCGGCGCCTTCATCTGCTTGGGCAGCGACATCATCAGCGATTGCCGAAGCATCGTCAAGAGCATCCTCGGCTCCAGATTCATCACCGAGTTCGCCGCTTGGGGTTTGATCGGCCTCTGCGGGGGCATCGGACGCATCGGGGGCATCTGGACTTTGGGACTGGTCTTCTGGTTGTGTATTTTCGGCTTCGTCGGCCATTGTGGATTCCTTCGGGCTCCGCCCGCTCATACATACAACACACGCCGACTCCCGGCGATGAGCAATATATCGGACCACGACCCCGATCTCGTCCAGTCTTTGCGCTCAAGCGCAGAAATTGCCCTGTTGCTGATTTGAGTATCCCAGATCACCGGTTTGCTGCGGCCTCAAGACTCAAGTGTCTGAGCGGAAACCCTTGCATTCTGGGACAAGTACACGATCAATCCGTGGCATCCCATCGGCATCGGTGCCGAAGATTTCGTTGACATAGGTCGTCAACTGACGGGTAATAGTTTCGAGGCCCGGCTCGCGGAGGTGCCGATCTTGCGCCCTTCGGAAGATCATCGAGATGCCTTCCTTGAGAAGTGCCGCGTCACGCTCTTTGATGGTTTCGATATGGGCGGCGTTTTTCTGGCGGACCCGGAGCACGATTTGGACGCGCCATTCCCAGACATGCCCGGTGGACATATTTTGGAAGCGTTCCTCGACGAGTTCGATTTCAACGGGGGCATCTTCGCCGGTGCCTTCGAGCAGTTCCATYTCGCTCGCCATGGCGCCTTTGGGGCCGCTCATCATGTTGACCAGGAAGAACACGGCGGCACCCTCGACGACCATGATGACGGCGATGACGATGATCATCTTCAGGCCGCCGCCTTTTTTGGCTTCACCAGAAGACTTATCGGCGCTGTCGGTATTGGTTTCGTCATCGGCCATGATGTTTCCTCACTCGTCCAAATGGGTTGGACTGTCCATAAATCAGTTGCCTGCGCCGGTAAAGTTCGGGTCTGGATGCGTCTGCGAGACCGTTCGGCCCGTCTGATATACCTGAACTCGGCGATTAGACCCACCCGCTTGTCCCGAACCATCGTTGAGTGACATGGGTTCGGTATCGCCAGCCGATYCAATCCGCAGGATCGCTGCATCTACACCACATTCCCGGACCAGAAAATCTTTGACGGATTGAGCCCGGCGGTATCCCAACTCGTCAAAGCCCAGTCCCGACCGTTTCTCTTCGAGCCCCCATGCGTGGCCGACGATGGGGCAGATGTAGTTGAGCCCGCGAATTTTGGGGGCGATGGATTCTCGAATCATGTCTTGGTTGCGTTTGGAAAGCTCAAACTCCCCCACTTCAAACATGATCGAGCCTCCGATTGCGTGGCGGGCGCCCTCTTGGACGATATTGACGAGTGTTTCGCGGCCTTGGACATTGTCGTCGTTATTTTTATTGGTGGATCGTTCGTTTCCATCCCGCCTTGCTCGTTCTTCTTGGTTGGAGACCATCGAGTTGTCTGCCTGTTCGAGCAGGTGGGCGAGCCCCATTCCGCCTTTGAAGCCCATGGCTTCGTTGATTGAATCGATTACTTTTTGGTATTCGCGTGGTTTCTTCATCTCCGAGAACGAGACCAGTAGCACAAAGAAGCACAGCAGCAGCGACATGAGATCACCAAAGGTGACGACCCATTCAGGGACCAATGCTTTGGGAGCTTTTTTCTTCTCAGGCATATGGATCTCCCTTCATTTTGCGGAGCTGCTTAGGCGGCCTGCTCTTCGAGGAACGCATCGCGTTGGGCCGGTGGTAGGTAGGTCAGGAGTTTGCTTTCGACAACGCGTGGGTTGTCGCCTGACTGGATAGCCATGACGCCGGCGATGATGATCGTTTTGACCATCACCTCTTCGTTGTCGTTGGCTGTGAGTTTCTCAGCTATCGGGCCAGCGAAGAGGTTGGCGAGCATCGCGCCGTAGAGCGTGGTGATCAGCGCAACGGCCATACTCGGGCCAATGGATGATGGGTCTGTCATGGATTGAAGCATGAAGATAAGGCCGAGCAGCGTACCGATCATGCCGAACGCGGGAGCGTACTTTGCGATCGAATCAAGAATCTGCTTGCCGTCGGCGTGGCGATTCATGAGCGCTTCGAGCTCGGTATCCATGACTTCTTTGATGAGTTCAGGATCCGTGCCATCAACCGCCATCTTGATGCCGCGTACGATGAAGGGGTCCTTCATCTCATCGACCATGTTCTCAAGGCTCAGGATGCCTTCGCGGCGAGCAAGCTCGGCGTACTTGACGAGATCGAGAATAATCTCAACCATGTCGGTTGGCGTATTGAAGAACGCCTTCATGACCACGGTGTGGAACTTGAGCATCCTTGCAAGCGGGAAGCAGATGATCGTTGCGCCAACTGTCCCTAGGAGCACTACAAACACCGAGACAGTATCGATCRGCGCGAGCGGGCTCCCGCCGAAAAGAACGCCGAGCACGATAGCCATGCACGCGATTGCAAGACCAATTATTGTTCCGATATCCACCCGGATAGCCCCTTACAAACCGGCGGTCCTTCGCCGGATGCCCGGTATCGAGATCGGCGCATCTGGGGTGCCTCTTGAGGGGGTGTTGGAATGTGGGGTTGCCTATTTCGGGACTCAATCGACGGGGGCGAGCCTGCGTAGCCGTCGGCCGTACTCGATCACGCGGTCGATGACATCACGCATGGGTTCTCGGACCACGATGTGGTCGCCGTTGACGAGCGTAATGATGGTGTCTGGCTTCTGCTCGATGATCTTGATAAGGTCGGCATTGAGCACGAATGCTTGGCCGTTGAGCCTGGTGACGTTAATYATGGCCGAGCCTCCGATCCCGCTTGTTTACTGACCGAGAACCAGGAGCTGCTGGATGAGTTCATCGCTGGTCCTGATAACCCGGGCCGATGCGGAATAGCCGGTCGATGCGAGGATGAGTGAGATGAACTCTTGTCCGAGATCGACATTCGATGTTTCAAGCGCGCCCGACACAATCCTACCGGTACCGAGTTGCGTTGGTTCGGAAATGATCGCGGCGCCGCTGTTTGGGCCGGGGCGGTAGAGGTTCTGCCCGAGTTCGACGAGGCCCTCTGGGACGGTAAAGGATGCGATGGCAACTTGTCCTAGCGTGCGGATCAGGCCGTTGGTGAACGTGCCCGAGATCCTGCCATCGCCGCCAACCGCGTAGCTGTTAAGTGTTCCGATTGGCACACCGTCTTGAAATGTCGAGAAGAGCGAGCTYTCGGTGTCCGTCAGCGAGGTGACCTGGTCGCCGTCAGAGTTGAAGTTGATRTCGAACGTCAGGGGCGAAGCGGCACCCGTGCCATCGCGATCAAGCACGACCGTCACGGTCTGGGGCCCGACTATTTTGCCGAAGTTGTCGAACTGCACCAGACCTGTTCCGATGGCTGGGCCGCCCAGCGTGTYGTCGGGGCNTTCGGCGTAGTAGCGCCAGGTCGTGCCGGCGTTTGACTTCGATTCGAGGACCATCGAGATGTCAACCCGAAGCGGTGTGCCGAGCGAGTCGTACACGGTAAACGCCGTCTTGACCGATTCTCCCGATCCTTCTGCGAGTTGGTTCACAAGAAACGGYTGCGAAGCGAGCAACCCGTCGGCGTTGAAGACGCGGATGTCTTCGCCGGTCATGGTGATGTTGTTGGAATCGCCGGTGTTGCTCACCACGCTGAAGATACCCGTTGTGGTGTTGAGTGAGACCCCCGGCTGCGAGCCGTCGGGGTTTGGGCCAAGCGTGGTCTGCAAGCCGAGCGAATCTGAAATGAAGTCCATGTATTCTTGCACCGTGCTTGCCGCGTCAACAAGAAAATCTGTTTCGCCGATGATCTGCGTCCCTTTTTCAATGCCATCCATGCGGACCGTTTGCCCGGCGGCAAACAACGGCGTGCCGGAGCCGGGCGAAACCGGGTTCTCGATTTCGGAAAGAAGACTTGTGGTTTCAAGTATATTTGGAGCCGCTGCGGGAACTGTTGCGCCCGCGATGAGCGAGAATCCGGTGCCCGTTGTGCCCTGAAGTGTGTGCTCGGACCCAACGCCACCCACGACGCCCGAGGCGTTGAGGTTGCCCGACATGTTGACAGATGATGTTGCCTCGGCGATCGTGAGCGAGCCAACGGGGATGCTGATCGCCTGGAGCTGTCCGGGCTGAATCTGAAAGTTCTCATCAGCGGGGAAGCCCAAGACATGGTTGCCGTCGACAGAAGTCAGAAAATCGTCTCTATCAGTTCTAAATGAACCTACGCGGGTGTAAAGCTGATCGACACCGCTTTGGACAATAAAGAAACCGTTGCCCTCGATGGCGAGGTCTCTGCTGTCGCCCGTGCCGTTGGGTGTGCCGTTGGACATGTTGCGCTGCGTGCCGGCGACGGTAACGCCCTGGCCGTACTGCGTGGGGTTCGAGCCGCCGGTGGATGACCCGGGCGACGAGCCTTCGCTGATGGTGCGCGAGAGCGAGTTTGCAAAGTTGAGCCTGCCGGATTTGAATCCGTTGGTGTTGATGTTGGCGATGTTGTTGCCGATCACATCGATGTTGCGTGAGTTGGCATTGAGCCCAGAGAGTCCGATGAAGAGGCTTGAGGTGGAGGCCATGTGATGTGTTTCCTAAATACGTCGGCGGGAACGTGGCGGGATGCTCTAAGCAGCCTTGGTGTCAGCGATGATCTGCCGGACATCGGGGTTGCTGGCAAGCCCGTCCGGGCCGACCACATTGGATGAGCTGCTCGCTGGTTTGGCGTAGACGATTGAATCGATCTGCGTGTTGATGCCGCCGTCCTGGTCGATCTGGCCACGGATGGTGCGCATGGTGACATCGACTTCGAGCGCCATGCCGTCGATCATGACAACCGCTGCATCGGCACCCTCAGCCTCGGCGCGGTCAACCGCGTCGGCGATGCGGCCGAGTTGCTCTTTCGTCAGGTCGAGGTCGAGCCCTTTGCTCATCTCAACGGGGAGCTGGTCCTGCTTCGATTGCGCTGTACTTAATTTATCAGCGAAACCAGAGCTGCCCGGGATCAGGCTATCGAGCGCTCGCCCGATCGAGCGGGTTGCCGCGGTTGCGATGCCGGGGAGCGCCAAAAAGTCGAACGGTGTGAGCGTCACTCTGCACCGCCGGGCTTATCATCGGCACCGAAAACGGACGAGATCGAGCGGATCGCGACGGTTGTGCCGTTTTCGAGCGCCACACTCACGCCGTCGCTGTTCTGCAGCACGCTGGTAACGGTCAGTTGCGTGAGCGGGTCCTGGGCGGTCGAGACTTTCTTCCCGATCAGAGCCGCGGCGCTGGAGAATTCGGTTCGGGTTGCCATGCTCTCGAGTGTTGAGTTGAGCTTGGTGTCCGACTCGATCGATCGGATCGTGGATAGCTGTTCGAGCAAGTCACCGGTGTCGTTTGGTTCGAGCGGATCTTGATTACTAAGCTCAGTAAGAATAAGTTTTGTAAATTGATCCGAATCGAGCGTGCCAAACCCCTTCTCGACCTTCGGGGCTGGCGCACCTATACCGGTGGCGATAAGAGCATCCATATACACTTCTCCCCTGAAACCCAAGTTTGGGCGCAGGAATAGTTCCGTCACCGGTCGCTGCATCCGTGCGCAGCCGGTCACACAGTGTCAGCCCGATCGCTCAGGCCAATGTGTCCAGACGGAGCCACCCTCCAAGGGGCTCGGCTGCGCTTCCGTGCGCAGCGTCATCATCCGCTTCCGACTCCGCTCCACGGAGACCGGCTGGTACCGACTCATCGGGAATCCTTCCCCGAGTTTCCCTGTGGCGATCCTCGCCCTGGGCTGAGCCTTGCTGCCGATCGCTTCCAGCGTCGGCGTGCTGCTGATTCTGATTCGCTTGGGCATCCTGCCCCTGCGCGATTTGGGTTCCGCTGCTGCTTGCTCCTGCGAGCCGAACTTCGAGGCGGTCCACCGTGATGCCCCGTTGTTCGAGCGAACTCTTCAGCTTGTCTATGTTCTGTTGAAGCAATCCGCGTGCCGTCTCGTTGGTAGCCTCGATGGTTCCATCAACCCGGCCCTGCGCGATTGAGAGTGAGATTTTGACTTCACCAAGATTAACAGGATTGAGGCGTAAGCTGAGCGTCCCACCTTTTTGACGCAGAACCTGCGCTAGGCCGCGCTGAAGCTGCGCCTCAAATGTGCGCGGCTCGTGCCGGAGTACCTGTTTCTTTGCGTTCGTTTGGCTTGCGCGCTGATCCGCAACTTGGCCCGAGCCTACCGGAGGCGTCACCTTGCCTACCGACGGAACCTGGCCCACCCCACCGCTTGCGCTTGGTGAAGCAGTGACCGCGGCTTGCGGCGCTGTGGTTGATATTGCAGAGAATGCGCTCTCGCCACGCCGGCCAGAAGCCGCGGATACTCCGCTCTCACCGGACTCGTGTCTTGCAAAGGTCTTAGCGCCGTCGTGCAGTTTGTCGTTCTGCTGAGAATTAGAATCACGCGTCGGGAACTCTCGTGTTTGCCCCGAACCCTCACGATTCTGGCCTGAGCTATGGTGCGACTGTGCTTCGGCGCGTTCAGACTTGTTCGTGTCTTGGGTGACCGAGCCGCTCGTTGTCGATAGTTGTTCGGGTTGCTCGCCTTTAGCTGCGAGTTCTTGCCGCGCTTGTGACGAAACATCCTGCCCTCGGCCTCGGGCACCGAGCCTCGATTCTTCTTTGGCGAGTTCCTTCGATGCAACCGCAGCGACGCCCTGCTCGGCAAGATCCGCCTGTGTCAGCGCCGAACCTGCGCCCGGGATGCTTGCGGTCAGCGCCGGGTCGAGCATCGTTTGGAGCATCGCAACTGATTGTAAATCCAGCGAAGCGCGGAACTGCTCGGGATCGGATTCCCGCTTGGCGAGGGCGATCTGGGGCAGGGTCGTAGTTGGAATCGAAGTAATCGGGATCAAACTCAGGGTCCTGCGGCCGTGGCACCAACGCCACGTGTCCGCAGGAGTTCGAGCAAATTCGCTGCCAAGACCGGGTCGGCCTCCTCGAACTTGCCCAAGATCGCAGCGCGCTTGCGCCCATCGAGATTGTCCAAGTACGCGATCACAATCTCGTAGCCGTTGGGACCCTGCATGAGCGTCTCGGAAAGCAGACTGTGCGCTTGGTCCGGCTTCATCGTTGCGATCGTGTCGAGGGCCGCCTGGAATTGCTCAGCACCCTCGGTTTGTCTGACCCGTTCACGCGCCGCCTCGAACACATCCTTGCTCGCAAGAAACTCGCCGCGTTCATCGTCGAGCTGTGCGCGTTCGATTTGCAAGGTGCGCTGCAAATCCTGAAGCTCGCGCCTTCGCCTCTGGATAATCTGCTGGTCGGCCTCGCTTGCAACGAGCTTGCGCGTGATTCGGTCGTCCGAGGTCAGCGGGATAGGCGGGTTCTCGGCGGCCTCGGTCGCTGCGAGTTCTGCATCAATAACCGCTTGCTCGGCGGCTTCTCTGCTGTTACGGGCCTGCGATGTTTCGCGGACCATGGCGCCAAGTTCAGCCATCCGGCGGTCATCCAAGTGCCCCGTGCCAACAAACCAGCCGATGAATCCCATAACGAGAAGTAGATGCAGAACCGCGAGGATGATCGAGGCCTTGATGAGAGCTTTCATAGCTGTTCCTTTTTGGTGCGCGCCGCACGCATGACTGCGAGTTCATCCATCGCCCTGTCCTCGGCGACATTGATTTTTCGCCGCCAACTCGTGAGATGATTGTCTCGCAGCAGCTCCATCGAACGCCGGTGCATCGCGGCTTTTGTGAGCAGCTTCCGTGCGCCTTCGATCCGTTTGTACACAGCCGCAAGCTCGAGCGCCAACCGCTGCGCTTCACTCTTTGCAACAAGGATCGCCGCAGATTGCAGCCGAGCGTCCTGTGGCTTGACAGACGAGCCGTTCACCAACGTATTGAGCGTGTGTTGCTCGAACATGATCCGCTGCTGACACTGGCGCAGCCGATCTTCAAGCATGAGCCGCTGCCTCTCCACCTGTGCAACCTTAAGTTGCTCATCGCGCTCGGCGATCTCGCGCTGACGAAGAACAGGCTGAAGCCGAAAGCGAAACTTTGCCATCACTCAGCCCCCCGGCTCGCTTGCATCGGGCCAGCAGACCGAAGAACGCGGAGTTTTTCGCTGGATTCCATGGCGAGCCGGAGCATCCAGTCGCGCGCCTGCTCGGGTGATGTCGCATCGTCGCTCTCTTGGCGGATCAATTCCTCGATGCGATCGTGGTACATCACCGCGACGTCGGCCTCTGGATCTGCGCCCTTGGCATACGCACCGATCTGGACAAGCTCTTCGATGTTGGCATACGCGGCTTCGAGCCTTCGTAAATGATCGCGCGCCAGCCGGTGGTGATCATCGACGATTTCATTGGCAACTCTGCTGAGCGAATCGAGGATGTCGATCGCCGGGTACCGAGCGCTCTGGGCGAGCTTTCGGCTCAAAACAATGTGACCATCGAGTATGCCTCGCGCCGCGTCGGCGACGGGTTCGGTCATGTCATCGCCCTCGACGAGGACAGTGTACAGCCCCGAGACCGATCCGCCGCACTCGTCTATGCCCCCGGCGCGTTCGAGGAGCACTGGCAGTTCTGCAAACACACTGGGTGTGTAGCCTTTTGTCGCGGGCGGCTCACCAACCGAAAGCCCGACCTGACGCTGCGCGTGTGCAAATCGCGTCACCGAGTCCATCATAAGCAATACATCTTTTCCGTCATCCCTGAAGTGTTCTGCGATAGTGCACGCAAGCCGTGCGGCTCTGATCCGCATCAGCGGCGGCTCATCACCCGTGGCAACGACCACAACCGAACGGGCAAGCCCTTGATCGCCGAGTGATTGCTCGATAAACTCGCGGACTTCCCTGCCTCGTTCACCGATGAGCGCGATGACATTGATATCGGCGGATGACCGCTGGGCGATGGTGCCAAGCAGCGTGCTCTTACCCACGCCCGGTCCAGCAAAGATGCCCATCCGCTGGCCTCTGCCAAGCGTGGTCATCAGGTCGATCGCCCGCACGCCGGTCCAGATCGGACGATCTATTCTGGAACGCTGCATCGGCGGAATGGGCTTGGCGTTGATGGGCATAAATTGGAGATAGCCAAGGCCTTTGGCGCAGATCGTACCGTCAATGTCGAAAAAGAAAAAATCGTCGATGTAGTGCGTGA
>NVSP01000086.1 GCA_002732755.1 Phycisphaera sp. | reverse complement strand
GTTAGGCGGCGGGACGCCACCCCCACGGCACTGTGCTGTGGTTACCTCGCTGGGCACCCGACGACAGACTCGCCGTCGTCAACATCTTTGGTCACAACCGCCCCCGCGCCGACAACGCAACCCCTGCCGATCGTCACGCCCGGCAAGACCCGTGCGCCAAGGCCGATGAGTGTGTCGTTGCCCACGCTCACGCCGCCACCCAGCACTGCTCCGGGCGCAATGTGTGCGTTCTCAGCGATCAGGCAATCGTGCTCGATGATCGCGCCGGAGTTGATGATCGCGTGGTCGAGGAGCCGGGCACCGGGGTTGACGATCGCGCCTGGGCCGACAAAGACCCCGCCGGCGACGATGGCGGCCTTGCTTACGATCGCCCGCGGATGGACAACGCTGGCGGCATCTTCCTCCGCGGCGTAGAGGCGATCGATCAGGTCTCGCCGAAGCGCGAGGCCACCCAGACAAATAATCCACGGCTTGCCCGCCAAGGTCTTCGCAGAGAGACCGGCAAGATCGGCGAGCCGAGCCGGTGGTTTTTGGCCCGATAACGAACATGTTGAAATCGCTGAGTCGTCGGCATCATCGTAGAACCCGGCTATCGGATGGCCTGCTGACGAGACGGAATCGGCGACGACGAGCGCGTGCCCGCCCCCGCCTAGGAGATAGATCCCGGTGTCGCAATGATTTGGAAGATCAGAAGCGGTCATCTTTGGGTCCTATCGGCTCGTTGGCCCCGGTACACTGACAGGCGATGGAAACACTGCGGATCGGCTGCGTCAACTACCTCAACACGGTTCCTCTTAYCGAGGGGCTGGATGTTCTGGCCGAGGCTGAGCTGGTCAAAGCGGTGCCCTCGAACCTGATCCCGATGCTCGAGAAGGATGAGGTCGATGTCGCGCTYGTGTCGTTGATTGACGCTGTACACTCGGGCGTTCCGATGTCCATCCTCCCCTGTGGCATGATTGGCTCGGACGGCCCGACGCTGACGGTTCGGCTCTTTAGCCAGATCCCGATCGAGCAGATCACTGCGGTCCACGCCGACACCGACAGCCATACATCGGTCGTTCTCTGCCGACTCCTGCTGGCAGAAATGCTTGGGCTTGAACCAAAGATCATAGATTACAACGCACTCGAACAAATACCGACCGCAAAGCGTGATACACCGAGCGACTCGGCGGATAGTCAGTGGCCTGAAACGATGCTGTTGATCGGCGACAAGGTGGTGACGGGTTCGCCGCCGGCGGTCCGGTATCCGCATCAGCTCGATCTGGGTGCGGCCTGGAAGGAACTGACCGGCCTGCCCTTCGTATATGCCGTGTGGATGTGCCGGTCTGATCGGGCGAGTGACCCGAAGATCGCCGCCGCCTCGATTCTTTTGGATCGCACGCGTCGGCACAACCGGACCCGGATCGACGCCATCGTCTCGGCCCAGGCGCCGGCGCACCGATGGCCCGTTGATCTCGCAAGAAAGTACATCGGCTCCTGTCTCCTGTACGACTACGACGCTCGTGCGCAGGAATCAGCAAAGATGTTTATCGAGATGTGCGCCGCGCGCAGCTTCGTTGAACGAGCCGAGCTTGTGCATGTCAGCAGCGCGCTGACCACAAGCTGAGATTGGGGGAATCAAGAGAGTGCCGCCCCTGCCAAGACTTGCCGTCGAGGCTATCGAAGACCTTGCCAGGCAGCTTCGCTTTGCTCCAAAGCATGCGCTGCTCCGCGATCTTGCGCGCACCGAATCGCTTGTCGAAGACATCGACCCGGAGCAGGACTACCCAGAAGACTTCATCATCTTCCGCGTGACGGGCTATCGCMMRNAYATCGNAWGNYSKRYGAYRWTNRMWCRRRCANKGTKCNTGMKTSGWKWMCTGKCGKMGNCWYGCGKRAYACCTTTCGTCGGCGGCGAAGATTCAGATCGACGATGTCGCCGGCGCGATGGCGCCCGAAGACCTGTGTACGCGGTGGAGCGTGAGCCGAAAGACGCTCGAACGGTACCGCAAAAAAGGCTTGCTCTCTCGGCGTGTGATCGGCCCATCGGGCAGGCCGAGGGTTGTGTTTACGCAAGAAGCGGTGCTGAGCTTTGAGGCAAGGCAGCCCGATGTGCTCAGATCCGCATCGAGTTTCACGCGGCTTGACGAGAGCACGCGGGTGAAGGTCATCGAGCTTGCGCGCGAAGAGGCAAACACGGGCAAGACGCTGAATCAGGCTGCTCTTCAAGTTTCAGAACAGATCGGAAGAGGGCACGAAACGGTCCGCCAGATCCTGCGCAAGCACGACCAAGAAAGCGATGACCCGATCTTTGAGGAGTCCGGGCCGTTGACCAGCACGCAGCGTCGATTTGCGTACCGGGCGTGGCGGCGGGCGATTGAACCGGGCGACATCGCGGCGAGGCTGGGTAAGCCAAGGCCCGCGGTCCAGCGAGTCACCGCCGACGAACGCGCCGGCGTGCTCCGCGGGCTGCTGCCTGTTATCCGCGACGGGCTTGACACAGCGCCAGATGAGATCGGCACCGAAACAAAGTATGCGCGCGAGGGCATCGGGCTTCCCGGTCCGACGGGTTTAGCCGAGCTTTTGGCGCTCTCGCGGGCGGTGACTGTCATGCCACCCGCGGAAGAGAAAGCCCGCGCAAAGATTTATGTCGCCCTCCGCGCGCGGGCGGCGTCGGCGATCGTTGAACTCGTGGCGCACGGCGTACACGCCCCGGATGTAGACCGCATCGAGACCGACCTGCGGTGGGCGGCGCGCATCAAGGCGGAGCTTGTGCGGTCGCAGTTACCAAATATTCTAAGAACAATCGAATCAAGACTCGGACACGAGGCCGAGGCGGTGGGGGGCAGCAAGCTCCGCGCGATGATGGGCTCCTTGATGAAGGCGACCTGCACCGCGATCGATCGGCACCACCCGTCCACCGGCGGCAGACTGGCGGCCCCGGTTCTGCTCTCCTGTGACCGCGCGATGCGCGACATGATGCTGCGCCTCTCGATCAAACCCATGAGCCAGGCCCAGCCCGGGCGCGCACGCCGCGTCATCGGGTCGGGCGAACGCATCGCCGACTTCACCCAGCGCATCTGCGCGTGGCAGCCGAGCATCGAGCCGGACATCCGGCTGCGCCGGGGTCTTGATGCGATTAGTGAAGACCACGCCGAGTTGCTTCGGCTTCGGTTTGGACTTGCGCCGACGGCGGCCGGGCACCCGCTGACACTGGCGGAGCTTTCGCATCGGCTCGGTTCGCGTCCCCTGCATGTCGCCAGGAGCGAGCGGGCGGCGATCCGCAACGCGATCGCTTCGACCAGGCAAGCGCGGGCCTAAAAACGCGGTACCATCCGGGCGTGACACGATCAATCAATGACATCAAAGCCGTCCGCCCGATCATCGGGATGGAGATCCATGTTCAGCTTGCGACGCGGACGAAGCTGTTGTCTCGCGCACTCAGCACCGCGTGGCCCGGCGCCGACGATGCGCCGCCCAACACCCTGACCGACCCGGTGGTGCTTGCGCTCCCGGGCGCGCTGCCCGTGATGAATCGCGCCGCGGTCGAGCTTTCGATGCTTGTTGGTTTGGCGCTTGGGTGTCGGCTGAACACGCGCACGACATGGGACCGCAAGAGCTACTTCTACCCAGACCTGCCCAAGGCGTATCAGACCAGCCAGTTCGACTTGCCGATCTGCGGCGAGGGTGCGCTCGATGTCCCCGCGATGGACGAGAGCGGCTTCATCAATTTCGATGCGCCAACCAACCGTGTGCGTCTGACGCGAGCGCACCTCGAAGAAGATGCGGGCAGGCTGATCCATGATGAGGGTGAATATTCTCTTGTAGATCTGAATCGTGCGGGTACGCCGCTGCTGGAGATTGTGTCGGAGCCTGACATGCACTCGCCCGAAGAAGCCGTTGCGTTTGGGCGTTATGTTCGGATGATCTGCAAAGCCGTCGGCGCGACGGGTGGCGTGATGATGCGCGGGCACATGCGGTTTGAGCCCAACATCAACTGCACACTCACGCTCAACGATGGCAGTGAAATCGTTACGCCGATTGTTGAGGTGAAGAATCTCAATTCGTTCCGCTCGCTCGCCGGCGCGGTGGCGTACGAGATCGCAGAGCAACCAATGCGATGGGTCGAGACCGGCGAGGTGAACGGGCCGGGCATGAAGTCCACGCGCGGCTTCGATGATGACAAGCAGATCACCGTCTTGCAGCGGTCCAAAGAAGATGCGCTCGACTATCGGTTCTTCCCCGAGCCGGATCTTGTGCCGGTCTTGGTCGATGACAAGTGGATCAGCGATGTTCGCTCGCGGTTGCCCGAGCTGCCGATGGCGATGATGAAGCGTTACATCAATGAGCAAGGGCTGGGCGAACGCGATGCGCAGCAGATCGCCCAGAGCCGGGCGGCGGCTGGGTTGTTCGACGAATCGCGCGAGCTTGCCGCGGCGGGTGGAGTTCCGGTACAGGATGCGGACAGGCAAGCTTCGATTTTGATTATCCGCTCGGTGAGCAAAGCCGCCAACGACCGGGGCTTGTCGATCGGGGAATTGAATCTCAAGAGTGAACGGCTCGCCGATCTTGTCGCGATGCGCCACGAGGGCGAGGTTAGCGCACAGAGCGCTGACCAGATCGTGTCGATGATGTGCTTCAGCCAAGACTCACCCGGCGCGATCGCAAAGCGTGAGGGGCTGGTCATGAACTCAGACACCGGCCAACTCGAAGCGTGGTGTGACGAGGTGATCGCCGAGCAGCCGGAGATGGTCGAGCAGATCCGCGGCGGCAAAGCCTCGGCGATCGGCAGGCTCATCGGCGAGGTCAAAAAGAAATCTGGTGGTTCGGCTGATGCGAAACTTGTCAAAGAGATTCTGACGAGAAAGATTAACTAATCCCCGTGGGGGTGGCGTCCCGCCGCCCATGAGGTGTCCAAGGAAATGCAGGGCGGCGGGACGCCACCCCCACAGGGATGTGGATTTACCCCTGCTCAACCTCGGTGTTCTTGGTCAGCGCCGCGAGCCTTGCCTGCACATTGTCGAGCACATTCATGAAGTTGATGTACGCGTCGTAGGGCGAGTCGTAGGGGCTGAAGTATTTGTGGACGTCGCCGTCGGCCCAGTATTTGGTACACATGTAGTAGAAGTGGTCGCTGGTGGTGAGCTTTCGCCAGTCTTCGCGCAGGTGGCCGGCGTTCTTGAATTGGTCGGCGGGCAAGCTCTTGTCTTCTGAAAGTTTGCGCACCTGGTCTTCGACGCGGAAAAGCTCGTTGAGGGCGTTGGCCTGCATGGCGTTGCCAAGCCACGCCGAGAGGTCGCGTTCGGAGTCGGCCCAACTGAGGTAGTGAGGGATGTCATATTCACCAACGGGTGTGAACTCTTTGAGCGCCATCGAGGGCGTGATGAAGTGGTTCTGGCCCGGGTTGGTGTCGAAGACGGCTTTGGGGAGGGCTCGCATGAAGTCGAAGATGCCGGTGTCGATCCATTGGTGTTCGCCGAAGGTTTCGTAGTCCATGAAGAGGTTGACGAGGAAGCCGTCGCCGTTGACATTGTTGACCCAGTTGGCGAACTTCTCGGCTGACAGGGGCCACTCGGTCCAGCCGCGGTTGCTAAAGCGGAAGGCGATGTCGTCGCTGAGGCGGTAGTTCTTGAGCAGCAAACCCAGCGGCTTGTTGTCGGCGCCGATGGGTGTGCCCGGTGGTGTGTAGACATAGCTGGGTTTGCGGAAGCCGAGGTAGTGGTCCCAGCCCTCGCAGCAGACGCCCTTGAATCGGCGGTTGCCGTCGGCGTCTGTGATCTTGCTGACGGCGTGGCCCAGCTCGTTGGAATAGATCAGCTCGGTGTTTCGGAAGACGGTTGGGGTTTGGCCGAAGTGTTCTTCGATTTTGGCGGTGTGCAGCGCGACCTGATGCTCGAACTCTTTGTGCGAGTAGAGGAAGCYGAGCGAGTGGTGCGAGGTCTCGGCGAGGAACTCGACGCAGCCGGTCTCGGCGAGCTGCTTGAATTGGTCGAGGACATCGGGTGCGTAGTTCTCGAACTGCTCGATGGCGGTGCCCGAGATGGAGAACGCGCAGCGGAAGTTGCCGTCGTTCTCTTTGATGAGATCGAGCAAGATGCGGTTCATGGGGCGATAGCACTTGTCGGCGRCCTTCTGACAGATCGCGTCGTTCTTGTTGGTGTCAAAATAGAACGGGTGGTCATCGAAGACCGAGTATTGCTTGAGCCTAAWGGGCTGATGCACCTGAAAGTAGAAGACCACCGAAGCCATGACGCGCTCCTTTATCCGCTTGGAATCAAGCCGAAGCCAGACCAGTGTACCACACGGGCCGGTCGATTTGCCGGTTGTCTTGGAGACATCGGCAAGATGCACAAAAATAGATCAGGTCTTTGGGCTCATGGCGACGGCGATCGCCAGCGGGAGCAGCACGATCACGGGGATAAAGACCGAAACGACGGGCGAGACCCCGGTGACCGGAGCCGTCGCGCCGACCGTGCCACCGATGAGCGCGATCATCGCGATAGGGGCACCCTTGAGCGCCTGCGAAGTCATGTTGCTGGGCACGCGGACGATGAAGAAAGGCATGACCAAGACGAGCGAGACGAGATTGGTCAGGGCGATGGAGATGCGGCTAAAGCGGGTGCGCTGGAGTCGATCGTGGACATTTTTGTCGCCGTTCTTTGTTTTCTCAAGCAGTTGTCCGAGTTGTCGCCAACTGAGGAACTGGCTGTAGCTTGTGTACTGCCTGACGCTGAGGGCGATGGGGTCGAGGTCGGTCTCGAACCGGATGGGCACGCCGACTTGGGTGCCCCCACCGCTGATGAGTGATTCGACTGTGGCGTTCTGACAGACCCACGCGGCGCCGTCCCATGTCGCAATCTCGCCGAAGGTTCGTTTGGTGGCTGGGCCGAGTTGGCTGCGCTCGATGAGTTCAAAGTCGGTGAGCGTGTTGGTCGCGGGGTCGAAGATTCGTGCGTAGAGAAGCCGGTCCTGGTTGTCGCGGACCATCGAGACATTGGAGACCGCGACATTGCGCTGGCCCGCCTGGCTCTTGTCTCGCGCCAGCAGCGGGGCGATCCGTGGCAGGACCATCTCTTGGTTGACCGCTGCGATGAGCGTCATGCCCAGCGCGACGATGAGGATGGGCCGACCGATTCGCCGGAGGCTCTGGCCCGAGGCGAGGACCGCGACGAACTCGCGGTGGCGGACCATCTGCGTGCAGGTAAAGCCCATCGCGCCGACGAGCACGAGCCCGAGCATGATGTTGAACAGTTGCAAAAGCTTTGGCCACCAGAAGTCGGCGATCAGCAGGACCGTGACGATGAACTGCCGGACCACGCCCGCGTCGCCTTCTGGAGATTCTCGCCGGCCCGCGATGCGCCAGAACCAATCGATGTTGACCGCGATGTCGATGGTGACGACAAACGCAAAGAGGATCACGAACAGCATGACGACATTGATGAGGTACTGCCGCGCGATGTACCGGTCCAGCAGGTTCATCGCTTGGCCACCTGTCGGAATATCGCGCCGGCGTAGACGGCAAGGGCGACGATCGCCCCCCACATCAGGACCAGGCCGGGCCAGCCCATCTGGTGGGCGAACTGCTCGCCCATGCTTATGGCAAGAACCGCGCCGAGTGCGGGCAAGAACGCCCAGAGGTAGACCGTCAGGGGCAGTGCAGCGCGGAGCTTGATCGCCATCGTCGCGCCGATCAGGACCATGACCAAGCACGCGGCGCTCATGGCGAACCGCTGATGCGTCTTGGACACGATCTCGCGCTGGATCTCACCCTCTTTTTTATTCGCGGTATACTGTGCCTCGCCGACGGCGCGGATCACGCCTTCGCCCTTGTAGTTGGTCTCGGCGAGCAGCTCAGCGAGGCTCATGTCTTCGTACGCCTTGACCAGATCGTCCACCGCATGAACGCCCGAGATCGTCTGCACCCGGCGGCGGCCCGTGACATGCTCATCGCTCGCCTGCGAGTTGGCGCTGGTGGTCACTTCTTCGAGCACGATCTTGGCGCTGACCATCTCGGCTGCGAGTTCTTCGGGGTGGTCGGTGTCGATGGTGGCGCTCTGCGCAACAAACCGCGAGACCCTGCCATCCTTTGAGTATCGCTCGACAATGATCGGCTCGCCTTGGCGCGCCGGGAGGATGGGCCTGCTGAGCCAATCGACTTGCCCGAGCCGCCCGCCGTGGATGACGATCCGCCCCCCGTCTGCGAGCGGGAGTTCGCACTGGCCGCTGCTGCGCAGGTTCTGGTTCATGTCCTGCATCATCGCGACAGCCGCGGCTCGGTAGGCGATGCGTTTGTGCCATTGCCAGACCTTGGTGATCTTCTTTGGGTGCTTCTTGAGATCTTTCAATTCGGCGAACGACCAGAATTTTGGGTCATCGCGGAATGTGCCGGGCACCGCAAAGTCATACCGGAGCCCATCGGTGCTCTCAAAGTTGTACCCATCGCCCCAACTGTTGTAGTTCTCGGCGAACAGTGTGACGATCGAGCCCGTGCCGTGGGCGGTGTCGCCCGATTGGCGGATCGCGATAAACGCTCGCTCGGCAGTGAAGCCGGCTTTGAGTTTTTTGTTCTCATCCAGACTCGTAAACGCGGGCCTGGTGAGCACAAAGACATCTTTGGCATCGCTTGCGTTTGCCATCTTGCTCGGGTCGAGCCACTGCACAGCGTCGGCGTAGATGGTGTTCCCGCCGAACTCAACGGTCTGGCCCTGCCCGAGTCTGCTGATCATCATTTTGGCGACATCTTCGGTGATGAGCCGCTCCATGCTGCGGAGGAACCTTGGGATGATCTGGTCAGACATAACCCCGACCGCGACGGCGAGCACCAGCCCGGTGGCGAGCGCGGGGACGAGGATTTTGCCGTGACCGATCCCGCCGGCGTGGGCGGCGAGCAGCTCGTTGTCCTGCGCCATGCGGTGAAAGACCAAGGTCGCCGCGAACCCGGCAGCAAACGGCAAGGCGTACGCAAGCATCGGGACCGACGCGAAAAGCATGAACCGGATCGCATCAAACGGCGAGAGCTCACCGTCGGAAAGTGGCCCGATGGTGACAGCAAATGAGATCACGCCGACCAAGATCGCCGTGGTCAGAAGCAGGAGCTTCCAGAGGTCGAGAGTGACCAGCCGCCAGAGTGTCGTGGGCATCTTGACCATGCAGCCAATAGGGTACGCGGCCCAGGCCCGGCGCGCACCCTATCAGGCTCCCTCACCCTTCTAGGGAGAGGGCTGGGGAGAGGGTTCTTCGTCTTGACGAGCCCGATGCGCAAGCGAGGGTCTTTGGTGTGCATAAATAAACACCTCGCTCGCGCTTCGGGCTCGTAGCAGACACCTTCTCCCCGGCGGGGAGAAGGAGGAATGAAGGCTACTTCCGCGATATTTCGACCTTGCCGCCGGGGATGTCTTTGATCGCAAAGCCACGCCCGGCGAGGTCATCGCGGATGGCATCGCTCTTGGCGAAGTCCTTGGCCTTGCGCGCCTGGGCGCGGTCGGCAAGAAGCGTTTCGACCTCTGCRTCCGGCGTGATGCCATCAAGGAACACGCCGATCGCGGTCTCGGTTGCTTTGGCTTGTTCGAGGTCGAGCAGGCCCAGAACCGCATCGAGTTCTTGTATGATGTCCGCATCGCCCGAGGTTGGTTTCTCGATCCGTCCCCGCCACGCGTTGATCACGCCGATCGCTTCTGCGATATTCAGGTCGTCGTGCATCGCAGCGGCGAACGCTTCGAGCACGGAAGAGTCGCTTGCGTCTCCCGGATTGTTCTTGCCGTCTTCAACAAACCCGCGCCAGCGCGCGACGATGCGTGCCGAGTCTTTGAGACCTTGTCTCGTAAAGTTCGCGTTGGTGCGGTAGTGCGTTTTGATGAGTTCGAGCCGGACCGCGGCGGGTTCGTGGCCCTCTTCGAAGAGCTGGCGGGGCGTGAAGAAGTTGCCCTTGCTCTTGGACATCTTCTCGCCCTCGRCTTGCAAGAACCTGCCATGAAACCAGTGGCGGGCGAAGGTGTCGAGGCCGGTGGCGCAGCAGCTCTGGGCGCGTTCGCATTCGTGGTGAGGGAAGATGTTGTCCTCGC
>NVSP01000085.1 GCA_002732755.1 Phycisphaera sp. | reverse complement strand
GGTACCTCGATTCACAATGCTGCGGCGAGGGCAAGGGCGAATCCGGCGCAGCCGAGACCGACGATGCGCCAACCCAACCCGGCATCGCGATCGGACGCACCGCGCCGCTGGCGATGGAAGGCGGCAAGATCAAACCCATCGCATTCGACACGCCCGACCTCTTCAGGTGGATGGGCGAAGACATCCATGAATCACTTATCCAGCCTTATAAGGATCTGACCACGCGCGGCGCAAGCGAAGAGCACCACGACCACCCCGCGGCTGAGTTTCTCATGAAGACGGCACTCGATGCGCAAATCTCGAGCGACATGATCCGAAAGGCGGTCAGCAAGGCCCCACTGACGCCCTTCCCCGGCTCAAACCTTGGCAGACAATTGCAGATGGTGTCTTCAATGATCCGCGAAGGACTGAAAACACGCGTGTACTATGTCTCGATGGGCGGCTTCGACACGCACGCCGGGCAGGGCAACACCAACGGCTCGCACGCCAATCTGCTCCGCCAATTCGCAGAAGCCATGCGGGCGTTCTACACCGACCTCAAACGACACGAGAACGACGGCAGAGTTCTCTCGATGTGCTTTAGCGAGTTCGGCAGACGCGTCAGCCAGAACGCATCGGGCGGCACAGACCACGGCACCGCTGCGCCAATGTTCCTCTTTGGACCAATGGCACGCCGAGGCGTCATCGGAAAACACCCCTCGCTCCGCAACCTCGACAACGGCGACCTCAAGTTCGAGATCGACTTCCGCAGCGTCTACGCCGGCATCCTCGAAAGCTGGCTGGGCGCAGACTCGAAAGAGATCCTGCAAGGCAGGTACCGGCCGCTGCCGATCCTCGGCTAAACACCCAGTGGCGGAGGCTTCCAGCCTCCGATGAATTGTGCTAAGGCAGTAAATACAAATACTCGGAGGCCGGAAGCCTCCGCCACTGAAACACAAGAGCATCCTATTCTGAGACCGTCTGCCCCGTGTCCCCGCCAAGAGACTTGCCCTGATTGCCAATCGAGATCGCGATCGTGTACATTAAGATAATCAACACCACAAACGGCAACATGAAAAACAACAGCAGCAACCACCGCTTACGAAGACTCGGCTTGTCCGATGCGGGCGTATTCACTGGCTGAGTCCGATCAAAAAATGGGCCGAGGCTTTGTCGGCCCCGGCCCATCGTATGCGCTGTGTTTGATTCTTTGCGGTTAGCCCATCGCCGCTTCGTACAACTCGGAGACCTTGTTCCAGTTGACGATGTCCCACCACGCGCTGATGTAGTCAGGGCGGCGGTTCTGGTAGTTGAGGTAGTAGGCGTGCTCCCAGACATCAAGCCCGAGGATCGGCGTGCCGTGGAAGTTGCTCATGTCTTCGCCCATGAGCGGGCTGTCTTGGTTTGGGGTTGAGCCGACGACGAGCTTGCTGTCGCGGACGGCGAGCCATGCCCAGCCCGAGCCAAAGCGGGTCGCGCCGGCGTTTGCAAACTCGGTCTTCATGTCATCGAGCGAGTTGAACATGCTGTCGATGGCAGTGGCAAGAGCCTGCGAGGGTGCCCCGCCGCTGCCCTTTGGAGCCATGATCTCCCAGAACAGGCTGTGGTTGGCGTGCCCGCCCGCGTTGTTGCGGACCGCGCCGCGAACATTGTCCGGCACGGTCGCCAGCTTGGTGAGCACCGTCTCGACGCTTTCGTTGGCAAAGGCTGTGCCTTCAAGAGCCGCGTTGGCCTTTGAGACATACGCGTTGTGGTGCTTGGTGTGATGGATTTCCATCGTTTTGGCATCGATCACGGGCATCAGTGCGTCATATCCGTATGGTAAATTGGGCAGGCTAAAGGCCATTTCGTTCCCCTTGGTCACGAGTGTGTGTTGATCAGGTCGAATATTATCCGAAAATCCATCGGGCTGCGCACCCACCATGGCCGCGCATGCAGTACCTGGCCAGAACTTGACAGCGGCCCCCGCAGCAAGTACCGTGCAGAACGACCGGCGATTGATGGGTAGTTTGTCCACAAATTCCCTATTCTTCGACCGATAATCGTAGGTGTCTGGTGTGATCGGGTCAATCTGGACCAGATCGGGCCGCTTTCTGGACGTGGATTGGTCTAGCAAAGCCGCCCATGGCGACAATTAATCGATGGATGGGCCAAAGCGGAGCTTGGACCTTACCAATAAGGAACAGGCGGCTTTGGGGAGCCTGCCAAGACCGGTGAGGAATAGTCCCTATTTTGACATAAGTCATTGGGAACTATGAACCGGCGGGGCTTATTTGGCGTACAACTTGGGGTAAAGAAACCGATTATTCGGCGCGGGGTAAACAGCCAATACCCGCGGCTCGCTGAGCCTGTGTGACCACCCACGAACCCGGGGGCACCAGATGATCATCAGCACACCGCGTGAGGCTCCCGAAATCCGGATCGGTTCTTAGCCACGAACGAATTGGAAGAACCCGGATCCTCTCTGGAGGCACCCGGTACATGAATGCAAGGAAAGCAATAGGAATGAATCGAGTACAACACAAAACCCCAAGCCCGCTTGAGCAGGTCCGCCGCCGACACCGCGTCCGCGTCGCCACCACGCCTGGCTCTGCCAGCAGCCGAAAGGTCACCCGCAAGCTCAGCCCTGCTGATGAGCGGCTGCTCCAGCGCCTCCTCCAAGGCGAGCAGGACTTCATCGACTCCCCCGCGTTCTACGAAGAGGATGCGGAMTTACAGATCTACACCGAGGTCCCCGACGTTCAGAAGCCCGACACCACCTGGTACCACCCGGTGATGGATGATCTGAGCTCTGCGAGCCGAACCCGGACGATCAAATCCAGCCAGCAGGTGATCCTGACAGGCGCTGAGGAACGGATCCTGTTCCACCAGTTCAACTACGCCCGGTACTGCGTCAACAAGCTGCAAAAGGTGATCCGCTCCCAACCGGGGCATGTCCCCACCGCTGAGCAAGCCGAAAAGATTCTTGGCTGGCACCGCCGGGCCGAKCGCACCCGCGAGCAGATCGCCGAGACCAACCTCGCGCTGGTTCTTGCGATGGCCAAGCGGACGCGGATGAGCGAGGTGGACTTTGCTGATCTCGTCAGCGAGGGCAACATGGCTCTGCTCCGCGCGGTCGATAAGTTCGATGCGGGTCGGGGCTACRAGTTCTCGACCTACGCCTGCCGGGCGATCCTCAAGGCGTTTAGCCGGCAAGGGATGAAGCTCAGCAAGTACCGCCAGCGGTTCCCCACAGACTTTGACCCCAAGCTCGAGAAGTCCAACTTCCTCGAAACCAAGCGGGCCAACTTCGAGAAGGACACCGCAGCCGAGGTCCGTGAGATCGTCAACGACAACCGCGCTGAGCTGACCGATGTCGAGCGGACGGTCATCGAGCACCGCTTCGGGCTCGAATCCGGCGAAGAAAAACCCATGACCCTCGAACAGGTCGGGCAGATCATCGGTGTCACCAAGGAACGCGTCCGCCAGATCCAGAACAAGGCCATGGAAAAGATCCGCAAGGAGCTTGAGTCCAAGTTCCTGGGCCAGAACCAAGAGGACCCGGAAGCCGCCGAGGAAACCGCAAAGGCCGTCGCCGGGAAATAAACCCCGCGATTTCCAACCAATCCACCCCACAGGCCCGGCCCACCGCCGGGCCTGTTTCATTGTGGGAATCTGGTGATCTCGTCCCATCCCAAAAAACACGCCAGAATCGGCCAAGAACGCCCAATTCCGGCCCCGCGAGGCCGCCCGGTCGTATATCGTGTACACAGTGGAACCGGCACGCCGGGGGCTGCGCAAGAACCGATGGGGGCAGGCCTGCTTAGCAGCGAGGCTCACACACCGGTCACCGAATCGACAGTCAGCCATCACAAGAGTGAGAGGAAGTACGCACCATGAGCGTTGACAGCGAATCCCACGGCGACGCAACAGCAGTCGGCCACGTCGCCATGCCAGGCACACAGAAAAACGACCCCCACGCCACGCGATGGGGCGACTTCCTCAAGGCCACGATCAAGATCGAGAGTTCCGACTTGATTATGAAAACCGGCCAGCAGCCAAAGGTCCGTGTCCGCGGTTTCCTCAWGGCGCTCAACACCGAGCCGGTCAGCCTCGAAGAGTTCTGGACGATCGTCCGGCACATCCTCAGCGAGCAACAGATCGCCGACCTCAACAAGTTCGGCTCCGTTGACTTCGCYTAYGACTAYKMCGAMAARAMCCGKTTCCGYGTSAACCTSTTYMWGGCTCGSGGMAAAATCTCGGTCGCGGCYCGGMRSATCWCSTCWRACATCYTGCCSTTYGAARRMCTCSRSCTSCCSMCGATCATGTCCGAGATCGCGCTCCAGCCACAGGGCATCGTGCTGCTCTGCGGCGTCACCGGCTCTGGTAAATCCACGACCATCGCCTCCATGCTCGACTACATCAACGCGCGCAAAGCGGTCCACATCCTGACACTCGAAGACCCGATCGAGTACATCTTCGAGGACAAAAAAGCCACCATCAACCAGCGTGAGATCGGGCTTGATTGTCTCGATTTTAAGACTGGCCTTCGCGCACTTGTCCGCGAGAACCCGGATGTTGTGCTCATCGGTGAGATGCGAGACAAAGAGACATTTGAGGCTGCCCTGCACGCAGCCGAGACCGGCCACCTTGTCTACGGCACCATCCACGCCTCGAGCACGACCCAGACCTTTAGCCGGATCTACGGCCTCTTCGAGCAAGAAGAAATCGAGCAGGTCCGCCGGATCATCGGCTATCAGATGCGGGCGTTTGTCTACCAGAAACTCCTGCCAACGCTCCACGAGAACATCCCTCGAATCCCTGCCATCGAGATCCTGATCAACAACTCGGTGGTCCGGACACACATCCTCGAAGCACGCGAAGGCGATCTTCGTGAATATCTCAAATCGGTCGAAGCCGAGCAGACAGGCATGATCGATTTCAACGGCACGCTCGTCAGGCTCGTCGAGGAAGAATACATTCACATGCGGGTCGCCCTCGAAGCGTCTCCCAACGTTGACGAACTGACCATGCGTCTCAAGAAACTCGGCTAACCTGTCCCTACAAGGGGGGGAGTTGCCCCCGATCAGACCCAAGGAAGATCGACCATGCCCATCGAGGCCGACCCGTCTGCGTACGACTTTGCGATCACCATGTTGGCCGATGCCAAGGTGCTCGTCTCGTTCTGGAAGCCCGTGCTCTTGCTCGCGCCGCTGGCGGCTTGGGGCTGGTTTGTGTCCAGCATCATGGACAAGCACGCGACGCGGTTTCACCTGCCACGCAAAAAGTGGAACCTGATCCACCTTATCGTCGCGACCTTCGCGCTTGTGCTGGCGTTCATGCTCCCGGTCCCAGGGCTGGGGGGATTCTTTGCTGGCTTTGGTGCGATTACGATCATCCTGTTTGCGGACATCATGATTTTCATGTCGCTGCACAACCGCGATGAGCGTGTGCCCGAGGACCACCAGCTCAGGCTCGACTTCTCGGCGATGGCTGAGAAACGAGACGCCAAAAAATTCGCAAAGCAAGCGGGCACGGTTCAGCTCAAAATTGTCAGCGAAGGCGGCGAGACCGCAGCGGTCCCTGAAAAAGAAACCGCCGAGTACGAGATCAGGGCCCAAGCCGAGATCTCGCTGATTCAGGCTGTCGAACTGCGTGCAAGCCGATTCGAGATCGGTCCCCTCGGCGGCGACAAGGGCTACGCCATCACAGCAACCATCGACGGTGTCAAGCAGGGCGTCGAGCAACTGCCAGCACCAGACGCTGTCAAACTCATCGATTTCTGGAAAAGCACCGCGGGGCTGGATGTCAAGGACCGCCGGCGCAGACAGCGTGGCGAAGTCACCGCCTCCAAGGGCGACATCTGGCACCATGAGGTCCGCATGGACACGATCGGCAGCCAAGCCGGTCCCAAACTCACCTTCACCTTCAACCCCACTCAAGCTGTCACGAGGAAGTTTGAGGATGTGGGCTTCTTTGAGTCGCAGGAAAAAACTCTCGACGAGATCCGCGCGATCGACGGCGGCCTCATGCTCATCGCAGCAGCGCCCGGCAACGGCCTGACCACTTCGACCTACGCCCTCATCGGCAAGCACGACCCCTACACCTCGATCGTGCAAACCGTCGAGATCGATGTGCAGGCGCCCATCGAGGGTGTCATGCAGAACAAGTTCGACCCGACCGGCGACGCCGAGTACGCCACGACCGTGCGTTCGATCTTGCGGCGAGACCCGGATGTCGTGGGTGTCACGGACTTTCGCGACCCGGACACAGCCAAGGAGATCGTCCGGGCCGACCTCAAACGCTCCAAGGTCTACCTCGCGGTCAAGGCGGACAACTCGATTGTCGCGATCCAAACCCTCGTCAAGCATCAGGGCAACCCGGAAGAATGCGCCGAGGCGTTGATCGGCGTGAGCGCTCAGAAGCTGGCGCGCCGGCTGTGCTCTAACTGCCGGGTGCCGTACGCGCCGGATGCGGGCCTTCTCAAAAAACTGGGCTTGCCCGCCGACAAGGTCAAGCAGCTCTTCAAGAAGGGCGGCCAGGTTCTCATCAAGAACAAACCCGAGATCTGCCCCATGTGCGCAGGCTCTGGGTACTTCGGCCAGGTCGCGTTCATCGAGGTCTTCCCCATCGACAAGCCCGAGCGGAAAATGATCAAAGAACAAAACTGGAACGGCCTGCGTGGCGAGTTCCGCAAGCGGCAACTCCCCACGGTCCAGCAGGCGGGCCTTCGCCGGGTGGTCGAAGGGGCGACGAGCCTTGAAGAGTTCAGCAGAGTGACCGCAGCCCCAGCCAAACCCAAAGCCAAGATCACGGCTACAAAACCGGCAGCAAAGCCCGCCGCCAGACCCAAAGCCGGGGCGTAAACCGCACATGGAACTTCTGCCAAGAGCAGGTGTCAGACAGAGTATTCACACCGTCAGAAATGACGAACGCCCGGATCAAGCCGGGCCTAGACAGAACCGGAGCGAGATTCCATGTTAATGAATCTGCTGAGTATCGCGATCATCCTTGGGCTGGGGTACCTCTGGGTCACCCGCGGCTTCTTCTCGGCTCTCTTGCACCTCGGGTGCGTGCTCGCGGCGGGTGCCATCGCCTTTGCCGCGTGGGAGTGGACGGCCCTGTTCCTGCTCGAAAAGGCCCCGTCGAATTTCTTTTCCTTCATCGGTGATGCGGCGTGGGGACTCGGGCTGGCGCTCCCGTTTGTGATCTCGCTGGCGCTCCTGCGGCTTGCGATCGACAAAATCGCACCCGCCAATATCATCATCGAAGACACCTTCGACTCGATCGGTGGCGGAATCTGCGGCGCTGCCATCGGGCTTATCACCGCGGGCATGTTTGTCCTGAGCACCAGCTTCCTCCGAGTACCCACAAACTTCATGGGCTACCAGCCCGTGCAAATGGCAAACCAGGGCAATTTTGAGATCCAAGGAAACCTGTGGATCCCGGTCGATCGCATGACCTCGAATCTGTACAACCACCTCTCGTCCAATGTGCTCTACACCGCAACGCCCTTGGTTCACTACTACCCGGATCTCGCCAGCGCCGCCGCCACGCAGCGCATGAGCGAAGGCGGGGGCGCGAACAAGAACAACATCAAGCCAGAGGATTTCGAGGTCGCGATGCACTTTACCGTCGGCAAAGGAAACAACCTGCCAGCCGACGAGGTCTTCTCCGACCAGTTCGATAAAAGGACCCAACAGGTCAACACACTCGACGGCAACCCGCTCCCAAGTGGTTCCTACATCGCTGGGTTTCTGATCAACTTCAAAGCCGGTGCCAAGGAAAAATTCGGCCAGGTCGTCGTGAGCAAGGGCCAGATCAGGCTCATCGCGCACAACAACGCGGGCGATGCCGTCACGCTCTTCCCGATCGCGGTCACCTCGCAGGCAAAATCCGGCAACAACCAGTTCGGCAGGTTCCGCTTTGACGGCGAGTTCTATGTCGCATCGGTCGGCGGCGCAACCGAGTCGCCCATGGCCTTTGAGTTCGGCGTGCCCAACGGGTACGAGCCGAGTTTCCTCTATGTCCGCAACATCCGCCACGAGGTCGACAGCGGATCGCCTGACCGCGAGTTCTCCGACGCCTCGTCTCGTGACATCGCGGTCCAGACGGGTGACCTGCTCGCCGGCGACCGCACCGCCAACCTCAATASTTCCTTTTCCACAACCCTTAACGGCTCGACCGGGCGTGGCCCCGGCTTTCAAACCGGGCCACGCATGGCAAACCGGGTCGTCCTCAAGAAGGGTGCCACCCCAGGTCTTGAGATCAACGACAAAAACAAAATCGTCAACGGTCAGGGACTCTTCCTCCCCAACGATGTCAAGGGACGCGGGCTTGACCGCAACCTCCGGATCGATTCGTTCTATGTCACAGCCGACACCAACATCGTGCAGATCGAGGTCACGGGCGACCCATCGGTCAACCCGGGGAGCTTTTTCTCATCGACCGCCGCCGCCGATCTGCGGACCGATGTCCCGCCGATGTTGATCGATTCCAACGGCCAGGCCTACAACGCGATCGGATACATTTACCAGGACAACAAAGTGGTCGAGATCCGCTACACGCCGGGCCAGCCGATGCTCAGCCTTGACGAGGCGGAGTCGCTCGTACGGAGCCGAGACGACCAGACACTCATCCTGATCTTCCGTCCGAGTATCGGTGTCAGCATCGAACACTTTACGATCGGTGATATCGTGTTGATCACCTTCGATGAACCGCTGGTGCTTGAAAGAGTACGCAGGCGCTAAGACCTCGCTGTCCAGCGTCAGACAAGCCGCATAGAAAGAAAGAGAGCCGACCCAATCACAGGCCGGCTCTCTTTGTTTTTGGTGTGTTGTCTGAACGAGCGATTTACTCGGCAGGGGTCGCCTCGGCTGCCGGGGCCGCGGGAGCCTTCTTGGCTTTTTTGACGATCAACTCGCCCTCGTTGTCAAACTCCATCTCCTCGCGCTCTTCGCCTGCCATCTCGCGGTCGGCGATCACATGGATCTGGACATGCTCTTCGAGGTCGCTTGTCAGCTTCACATTCACCTCGAACTGGCCGAGCCGTTTGATAACTTGTGGCAAGCGGATCTCACGGGGCTTGACCGCAAAGCCAAGCGTCGAAAGGGCGCCGGAGATGTCCTGCTGGGTGACCGAGCCGTAGAGCAGACCAAGGTCGTTGCACGCGCGCTGCATGGTGATCTCGATGCCATCGAGCCGTTTGACGAGTGTTTCGCGTTCGGTGCGGAGTTTGCCCTGCTCGACCTCTGCGACCTTGCGTTTCTCAGCGAGCGAGGCGATGAGCGACTCGTCTGGAGTCGTTGCAAGCCCACGGGGCAGGAGGTAGTTGCGGGCGTAGCCGGCGCGGACCTTGACGACATCGCCAACGATGCCCAAGTTGTCCACGGTTTCGATAAGAAGAAGCTGGATGTCTTTACGCATGAGTATGTACTCGCTGTCTTCCCGTGCGCGATCGCCGGGAGTTGAGGAGCCCAAATCGGGGCCCCAGCGATGCCCCGCCGACAGTCGGCGATGGCAGAAATCTGAGCCGGGGAGCCTAGGCCGCCCCCGCATGGAAAGTATAACCGTAAGGCGGTTTAGAACGGGATATCGTCGGCGCTGACAGGCTCGCCGTAGTTCTCGTACCCGCCCCCGCCACCTTGGGCACCCTCGCCGCCACCGGCGTTGCTGGCCTGCTTCGGAGCGCCGCCGCCCTGATTGCCACCACCGTCACCACCGCCTCGGCTATCGATGAACTCAAAGCTCTCTGCCACAACTCTCAGCTTGGAACGGTTGGAGCCATCGTTTTTGTCCTGCCAAGTATCGAGCTTGAGCCTGCCTTCAATGAATACAGGCTTGCCTTTTGAGAGATACCTTGCCATGGCCTCACCACGCTTGCCCCACATTTCGCAATCCACGAAAGTGGTTTCTTCTCGATTCTCTCCTGCTGCAGTACGGTATTTATGAGTTACTGCAAGGCCAAAATTTGCAACGGACTGACCGCTTCCAATTTGCCTCACCTCGATATCGCGCGTGAGGTTACCCATCAAAAGGACTTTGTTGTAACTGGCCATGGCTTTCTCCTTTTCACTTGCTTGGGCCTTTGCCCCTTCAGCATAGCGTT
>NVSP01000084.1 GCA_002732755.1 Phycisphaera sp. | reverse complement strand
CTGATCTGGTTCGTCCTCTCCCTGCTCAATGKCGCSNATSASWRNTCGWNTYCGRMKWMGTGTNCRYCNGMCACGGNCCCCGGCATCGACCCCGAGGATCAGAGCCGGATCTTCGAGAAGTTTCAGCAAGCCGACAGCGGCCACACCCGCGAGCACGGCGGAACGGGGCTGGGCCTTGCCATCTCAAAGGAACTGGCGACGCTGATTCAAGGCGAGATTCACCTTGTCAGTGAGGTCGGCGCGGGGTCGATGTTCAGTGTGATATTGCCGCTGCGTCTTAGCCAAGAACGGCTCGCCGAGACCAAACTCGAAACGACATTTCGCAGTTCGCTCGCGGACAAAGAGACGGGTGATTCTACAGAAGATGTCGAGCCGGAAGAATCAGCCTGAGACCGCCGACGGGTGGTGCCGGATGATCGTTTTTTGGCCCCTGATAAACTCAACACCGATGACATCGATCCTGACAGGTCGATCTTGGAAGCCGAACTTCTTGACGATCACCGCGGTGACCAGCCGGAGCTTGTGCTGCTTCTTTGCGCCGACATTGCGCTCGGGTCTTGGGCCGCCCTCGCGCAAAGCTACCCGTGCTTTGACCTCGACGATGACAACAGTTCGGCGGTCGGGCGCGATGCACACAATGTCCGCCTCGCCCACTCCGACATGGACATTCTTGCCGATGACCTCGTAGCCATGAGACTTCAACCACTTTGCCGCGGCTCGCTCGCCGCGCGCACCGACCGACTCGTTCTTGCGCRAGAAGCCGAGCATCAGCTTGTCGGTACAGGGCTTGAGCCAAACACGCGAGTCTCTGCGACCTGCAGAATCTTGGCGACCAGTTCGTCGAACCGTTCTGGYCCGAGATTGGCGCGCTCTTTGAGCCTGTCCACAAAGCTGTCGAGTGCCTGATCGCTGCGCTGCTGGGTCAGGTACCGCTCGAGCCGGATCTGCACATGCTCCTCGTCAAGCGATTCGGACTTTTGGAGGAGACGGTCGAGATAGACAAAGCTCTGCTTGCCGTTCTTTCGGGTGATCGGGCCCGCCCATTCTCCCTCGGCGAGCTGCACAACCGCCGCGTTGAGATCGGTGTCGGCTATGAGGGTTGCTTCTTCGAGCGGGACTTGGATCGCGGTTCCGGTTTCGCTGAAAAGTCCCTGCCGCTCTGGCGCAAATGTGTTGAGCGTGTTGTCGCCGGCGATGTCCGCAAAGCTCTCGCCCGCGGCGAGCCGTTCTTGGATGGTCAAGGCTGCTTCAGGAGTCGGTGCGGTCACGATGCGAAACAGCACCACGGGGTCCGGGTTGAAGAACTTGTATTGGCGCTGATATTCGTTCTGGATATCGAGCCAACTCACCGGCGCGTAGTCCTCGGCTGCGACATTGAGGATTTCTTTGATGACGATCTGCTTCTCGGCGAAGGCTAGGAACTGGTCCATTGTCTGGTTTTCTTGCTCGAGGAGGCCTTGTTCAGCGAGCGTCTCGCTGCCGCCGGCCTGGCGGATGATGTTGTCGCGGATCCCGTCGAGGTACGCGAACAGCCCCTGCTGGGAGGCTCCCGGGATTATGGAGCGTCCTTCTCGGTACAGGACCTCGTCGCGGACCAAGCCATCAAGCTTGCGGTCGATAATCTGCCACGCAACCCTGCGCCATTCTTCCCGGTTGCGAGCACCCGGTTTCTCGGCTTCGGCGCGGAGGCGGGGCATCAGGTCTTCGAGGAATCRGCTCGCGATGATCGGCCTGCCGTTGATGTCACCGATTTTTGCGTCGTAGATCGCAGCGCTGGCTTGCGTGTATTCCGACTGAGTGGGAACGGGCGCCCCCGCGTGGCTGGTGGTTTCCAGCGGCTTGATCGTCAGCGTTTCCGTCTCGACCGTTTTGCGGGGAATCGGCGCGTAGACAACCCGGGGCGTCGATGCCCCAGCGGATGTGTCGATCGTGTTCGAGAATGAATTGAGATCAACTTGTGTGTCGGTGCCCGTAGAGCAACCCGCGCCGAAGAAAACCAGCGGGAGTCCCGCGCTGAGAATAAGGCTCAATCGGCTGTCGTTTGGCATTTGGATCCTCCACATGCTCATTCATTGGGCATCATCGGCAAGTCATTAGCCTACCCTAGAACGGAAGGACACAACAAAAATGACTGATGAGAAGCCAAAATTGATCGTGGATGAGGATTGGAAGTCTGAGGCGAACCGCGAGAAGGAGAAACTTGCCAGCCAGCAGGCCCAGGCTGCCAAGGCCAAGGCCGAGCAAGCCGCCAAACCAATCGAGTTTAGCGATGTCGTCCGGCTCATGGCTTCGCAGGCAGCGATGTACCTCGGGATCATCCCAGAGCCACAGAGCCAGCAGCGCATTCTCGCCCCTGACATGGCGAAAACGCACATCGACATCCTCGGCGTCCTCGAAGAGAAGACCAAAGGCAACCTCACCGAAGAAGAAGCCTCGGAACTGAGTGAGACCGTCCGCGAGCTTCGCAACATCTTCGTTGAGACAACCGGAGCCGTCGACAAGGCGATCGCTGAGGGCAAGATTAATCCCGACGGCACACCGGGTCCAAACGCTCCCGCCGATCTGCCCGCCGATCCGGTAGGTAGCTAAAGCCAGCAGGCTTTGGTGACGAGTTTGAGACTGACAAGCCGACATAGAGAGCAAGCCGCCCTGATTTCTGGGGTGCGAACGAAAGGAACACCGCGGTGGCTAACGACTCCGGGTTCATGAATCGGCACTACTTCTTGCTGCGTCGTCTGCATTCGCTTTCGGGACTTGTTCCGATCGGCTTCTTTATGATGGCCCACTTGCTGACGAACGCATCGATTGCGTGGGGCATGGTGAACTCTCGGGGCAGCCAGTATGTTTCTGCTGACACGATCGAAGCCGTCGGCGAGATCACCGCGCGCCAAGTTGGCACCTTCCAGCATGATGTCGGCTTCATCAACAACATGCCCTTCCTGATCATGATCGAGGTCAGCCTCTGGCTTGGCATCGGGTTCCACTCGGTTCTGGGCGTTTACTACGCCCGTACCGGCAAGTCCAACACCAAGCGGTACGCCTACCAAGACAACTGGCGATACAACCTCCAGCGCAGCACCGGTTACATCGCGATCTTTTATATCTTCTACCATGTCGCCACGCTCCGATGGGGCTGGACATTCTTGTCACCGACGAGCACCGCGTGGTCGCACGAGCAGGCGGCTTCGACATTTTCACTTGCGCTTCGTGGCCAGATGTCGGGCATCAGCGCCTTTGGGATGGCGGTCTCGCTGTTCTACTTCATCGGTGTCACCGCCTGCGTGTATCACTTTGCAAACGGGCTTTGGACCGCAGCGATTACATGGGGCCTGACGGTGTCCGAGGCTGCCCAGAAACGCTGGGGCTTTGCGTGTGCCGGGCTTGGCGCGGGGTTGATGGCGCTTGCGTGGTCGTCGCTCATCGGGTTCCTGCTGCTTGATATCGAGGCGGCCCAGAAGATCGAGCACGACATCAAAGCAAGCCACGCCTCTCACATTGAACCAGAAGCCCGCAGCGAACCGGCCGCGGAGACGCACTGATGAACGCCAACTCTCGCTACACATCGAACGCACCAATGAATCTGGCAGAAGGATGCACAAGCCATGTCTGAACAGCGCGTGATCGTCGTCGGTGGTGGGCTTGCGGGCCTTGCTGCAACCATCCGAATCGCCGAGCAAGGTATACCCGTTGACCTCTTCTCGATGGTCCCCGTCAAACGCTCGCATTCCGTGTGCGCACAGGGCGGCATCAACGCGGCAAACGATGTCGCAAGACAACAAGGCTACAGCGAGTATCAGCACTTCGATGAGACACTGATCGGCGGCGACTACCTCGCCGACCAAGGCCCAGTCCTTGAGATGGCCAACTTTGCACCCAACATTATCGACCTCCTCGATCGCATGGGCGTGCCTTTCAACCGGACAAGCGAGGGCTACCGGGATCTCCGGCTCTTCGGCGGCTCGCTCTTYAAACGCACACACTTCTCCGGYGCWTCRACCGGTCAGCAGYTKCTCTACGCRCTCGATGAGCAGGTYCGCCGGTTCGTWGCCGAGGGCARGGTYTCGATGTACGAGTTCTGGGAGTTCCTCTGGCCCGTCACCGAGGGSCAGGGYGAARRCAAACGCTGCGTCGGCATCATCGGCCAAGACATGCGCACGATGCAGATCCGATCGTTCCGCGGCGAYGCGGTCGTGATGGCGACGGGCGGCTGCGGCTTGGTGTTCGGCAAGAGCACCAACTCGGTCATCTGCACGGGCGGGGCYGCCAGCMGGTGCTAYCAAGCCGGCGCGTGGTAYGGYAACCCCGAGATGATCCAGGTCCACCCGAMCGCGATCCCCGGTGCCGACAAGTGCCGACTCATGTCAGAATCCGCCCGCGGCGAAGGCGGCAGGGTCTGGGTTCCAAAGAAGGCCGGCGACGAACGCAAGGGCCACGATATCCCAGAAGAAGAACGCTACTACTTTCTCGAAGAGCGCTACCCAAAGTACGGCAACCTTGTCCCGCGAGACATCGCCAGCCGAGAGATCTTCGATGTCTGCGTCAGCGACCGCATGGGCGTGTTCGGCGAGAACCAGGTCTATCTCGATCTGACTCACATGGACCGAGATTATCTGAATAGTCGTCTCGGCGCGATTTTGGATATCTACGACAAGTTCGTCGGCGAAGACCCGCGAGAAACMCCCATGCGGATCTTCCCCGCGGTCCACTAYTCGATGGGYGGCCTGTGGACCAARCACACGCCGGGCGACGGYATCCCCGACAGCCCGCGCGATGTGGTCCACCAGCCGGGCGACTCTGCACCGATTGATGCGGAGCTCGGCCACGGCATGAAGTTTGGCGCACCGGACAACATGATGACCAACATCGAGGGCCTCTACGCCTTTGGTGAGGTCAACTTCGCCTACCACGGCGCAACACGACTCGGCGCCAACGCGCTCCTGTCCTGCATCTTCGATGGCCTCTTCTGCGGCATGTCGGTCACCAAGTACATCACCCAAGGCAAACCCAGCGAACGCCCAGCATCGAGCATCGAGCAATCGGTSTTTGATCARTTYGTCGAAGCAGAGCAGAACAAGATGGACACGCTWATTTCGGGATCAGARACCGGCGCAAGCGACCCGGAYACCAACCCATACACCATCGCMAACGARCTYGGCGTGGTGATGACCGARGCSTCGACCGTTGTCAAGACCGCCKAGNSRKYTHKMVWWKKGCMTNWCYRADWKYADANAAYKMMGYGRGYKDKTBRSMMKKGYKCGCCTYKGCGATGGGTCGGCGTGGACCAACCAATCGCTCAGCTTCACGCGGGCGGTGGGGGACATGATCGCCATCGGAGAAGCAATCGCCAAGGGTGGCTTGCTCCGAAAAGAGAGCCGGGGTTCGCACTATCGGACGGACTATCCGGACCGCGACGATGTCAACTTCCTCAAGACCACGATCGCTGAGCACGCACCGGGTGGCGACGATGAGTGCAATATCTTCTACCGCGAAGTWGAYACCAGATTTATCAAACCAAGACCCAGAACCTACGGCAAAACCGACGATAGCCARAGCAASAAGAACGAAGAAAAAGCCGAAGCCAAAGCCTAASAGGGCCATCGGAGTCAAGCATGCCACAACAACCCGCACAACAAGGCCGAACCGTACGATTCCGCATCAAACGATGCGACAGGCCGGGCAAGTCCAGCTACTGGCAAGAGTTTGATGTCGTTCCCGAGAAGAACGCGAATGTGATCAGTTGCCTAAGGCAGATCGCYGAAACCCCGGTTACGGTTKCGGGYGTRAARACGACGCCGGTGGTCTGGGACTCRGCCTGYCTCGAAGARGTCTGCGGCGCYTGCACCATGGTCATCAACGGCGGYGTCCGCCAATCATGCACGGGCCTGATCGATGTGCTYGCGCCCAACGACGGCGACACCATCACGCTCGAACCCATGAGCAAGTTTCCGGTCGTCCGTGACCTGTGGGTTGACCGTCAGAGACTGTTTCATAGCCTCGAACGCGTCAAGGGGTGGGTGCCGATCGACAACACCTATTCGCTCGGCCCGGGGCCTAAAGAAAGCCCAGAGTCTCAGGAGACTCACTACAAACTCTCCGAGTGCATGTCCTGCGGCTGCTGCCTCGAAGCGTGCCCGCAGTTCAACATCGAAGAAGACGAGTCCAAGTGGGATGATTCGTTCATCGGCGCCCACGCCATCAGCCAGGCGCGGCTCTTCAACAACCACGAAACCGGCAAGCAACTCAAAGACGAACGGCTCGATGTACTCAGCGGTAAGGGCGGTGTCGGGGACTGCGGCAACGCGCAGAATTGCGTCAAGGTCTGCCCCAAGGAAATCCCACTGACCGAATCAATCGCGGCGATGGGACGCTCGATCACCGTCCACGCGGTGAAGTCATTTTTCAATGGAAATAAGTAAACTAAATATATACTTGCCCGTAGGGGTGGCGTCCCGCCGCCCATCTATCTGCCCAAATTAATGCCGATAATGGGCGGCGGGACGCCGCCCCCACGGGTATAGATAGATCGTAAAAAATATTACGCCTGAATATCGAGCGAGGTGTGGCTTTGGCTGCTCTTTGCTCTTTCTTTGAGGTGCACGACCGGTTTTTTTTCTCTGAAGTCGTCGGCGGGGCTYTCRTCRTCYTSYWGGAKTTCRACSACGGCGYTGACYTCTTSGAYATCRGCGYTSGTGCTGTCGAACCGGTCCTGCAAYTTCTTGCGGAGGTGGGCCTTGTCGCGCTGCTCGGCTGCTTTCTTGGTAACAACAGCTCTCTCGGCAGCGCCAAGAGCGGAAACGGATGCAGCAAGTCCTGCGCCGATGATGCWCATAACACCAATATCGGCAAGCCTTTGGGGGTGCCTTGAACCAAAGGCGGGCACACCACCAAAGCGAGGGGGTTCTCAGACCCCGATCGTGTTTATGCCGCAGTCAACATAGATATTCTCGCCCGTGACGCCGGAGGAAAGATCGCTGACGAGGTACACCGCGGTTTTGCCCACATCGTCGCCCTCGACATTTCGTCGAAGCGGTGCGCGGGTGTTGTTCTGCTTGGCGATGTCGTCGGCCCCCCCGACGGCAGACGAGGCGAGCGTGCGGAGGTAGCCGCCCGAGATCGTGTTGACGCGGATGCCAAACTCGCCAAGTTCTGCCGCGAGGTACCGCGCGGTCGATTCGAGGCAACTCTTGGCGACGCCCATGACGTTGTAGCCCGGGATGACTTTCTCGGCGCCGTAGTAGCTCATGCCGAGGATCGAGCCGCCGCCTGTGCGTTCCATGATCGGCTTGACCTCGCGGGCAAGGCCAAGCAGTGTGTACGCGGAGATGTCGAKSGCMRWSAGGTASSCSTCGCGSSKGGTMTSSTNGAAANTNGCCCTTNNCSAGMYNCWTCCNGGTYGGCGAAGGCGATCGAGTGGATCAGAAAATCCATGCGGTCAAACGACTCGGCGTAGTTGGCGACCACCGCTTCGATCTCGTCGTCGCTGCCCGCGTCCAGCGGCACAAGCCACGGGTCATTGATGCCCAGTTTCTCGATAGCCTTTGCTGTGCGTCGCTCGTTCTTCTCGCCGGGCAGGTGCGTAAACGCGCATGTCGCGCCGTTCTCGATCAACGCTTTGGCGATAAACCACGCGTACGACTTGTCGTTTGCGATTCCGACAACGAGCCCAGCTTTGCCTTCGAGTAGTCCCATCGAGCGATCTCCTTGCGGTTTGGGACGAGATCCTAGGTGCCGACATCGCCGCGTAGAATGGCCCATGCCCGATTCGCCAAAGAGCCAGAAAGCCGCCGATTCAGACAGCCTCTTGGCATTCTACAGAGAAATCGCCCAGACCGGGCTGGTGCGGCGGCTTCTGGAGATCGCACGCGACGAGGATATCGGCCATGCAAGGCTCGATCTGACCGCAACCGTGACCGGCAGCGATTCTGGCACCACAACCGCCCGGATCATTCTCGGCCAAGACGCGGTCATYGCCGGGCTGGCAGCGATCCCCGAGGTGCTCGATGTCTTTGGAACGAGCATTGAACTCAGGCCCAACCTTGGTGATGGTCAACGCGGTGAAGCGGGCAGTGTTGTTGCTGAACTTGCCGGGCCTCTGGATCAGATTGTCACCGTTGAACGCACGATTCTGAATCTCCTTGGCAGGCTCAGTGGCATCGCGACGCTGACCGCCGAGTATGTCGCGCGTGCGGGCGAGGGTGTGTGCGTGCTCGATACCCGCAAGACCACGCCGGGCATGCGCGTGCTCGAAAAATACGCGGTCCGCTGCGGCGGGGGCGTTTCGCACCGTCTCGGTTTGCACGATGCAGTGCTCATCAAAGACAACCACATCGCGCATATCCCGGATGAGAAGCTCGCTGCGTGGATCACCAAAGCCGCTTCGAAAGCACGCGAACACGAGTGCAAGTTCTTCGAGGTCGAGGTCGATACGCTTGAGCAGTTTGAGAACTTGCTCCGGGTCGAGCGTGGGCTGATTGATTATGTGTTACTGGATAACATGAACTCAAAGGAAATGCGCCAAGCGGTGGCGATGCGAGACTTTGCCAAGAGCGGCATCAAACTCGAAGCCTCGGGCGGTGTTCGTCTTGAAACAATCGCGGGCATCGCAGCGTCTGGAGTCGATCGCATCAGTGTCGGGGCGATCACGCACCAGGCGGTGACGGCTGATGTGCGCCTCGATATCGGGCTCACACTATGAACGAGTCTGATACGCCGCTGCACCTGTGGGCGGATGCGATCGAAGAAGCCGCGGCACCTTTGGAAGTGCTGGGCCTGAATCGCGCCGTTGTGCTCGCGGAAACGGGTTCGACGCAGGACGCCGCGGTCGGGCATGCTGCGGGAAAAGCGGGGCTGATCTGCATCGCTGCGCGCCAAACTGGCGKCCGAGGTCGGCTTGGTCGGGTCTGGGCCGATGACCGCGGCAAAGGCATTTCAATGACACTCGTGCTGCGAACACAGATCGATGGCCCAAAGCTCTCGCTCGCTGCGGGYGTCGCGGTCGCCAAGGCGTGCGCCGATGTTGGCCTCGGACCACGCGTGGGWTTGCGCTGGCCAAACGATGTGGTCGATCGCCCGACGCGCGCCAAAATCGCGGGCATTCTGATCGAGCAACGGGRCGGCCTCACACTGCTGGGTATCGGGATCAACACGCACCAAGACCCAAGCGATTGGCAAGCAACCAAACAGACCGCTGCGATCTCGATCCATCAACTCGGCGCACAGGTTGATCGTCTTGCGGTTGTCAAGAGTGTGCTTGTCAACCTCGAAGCCAAGCTCGGCGAAGAGTCCAAAGCTCTTGCCGAACAATGGCACGCCCGAGACACCCTGACCGGCACATCGCAGACCTTCGAGCACAACGGCAAACGCATCACCGGGCTTGTCGAATCCATCGACCCAACCAACACGCTCATCGTGCGCACAACCGCAGGATTGCAACGGCTTCCTGCTGCTTCAACAAGTCTGATTCACAGGACATGAATGCACCGTGCCACGGCTGTGTCAGCCGTGCTNCWATGRTGTGAGKTGTACAWAGACACGGCTGACACAGCCGTGGCACATTGAGTATTTAGATAGTCGCCGCAATAAGTATAGCGAGCTTACCCGCTTCAGCATGGTCGATCTCATTCGTGTTCCATTCAATGCCAAGGCCCTTGCCATCAAGCTTTGGGATGATGTGGAAGTGAACATGCATGACAGCTTGGTGCGCATCTAATCCGTTGTTCTGGAGGATGTTGTACGCGGTCGCGCCCGTCGCTTTCATCACAGCCCGGCAGATCCTCGGCAGGACTCGCCCGATCGCAGCCGACGCCTCATCCGACAGCGCATCGAGCGTGACCGCCGGTTCTTTGGGGATGACAAGCGTGTGCCCGGTCGAGAGCGGGCCAACATCCAGAAACGACAGGATGTGCTCGTCCTCGTAGATGCGGTGGCAGGGGATCTCGCCCCGGAGAATCTTGGCAAAGACGGTGTCGCTCATGCCGCCAGTGTACGCCCGTTTGCCGTACTATTGCCCGATGCCCGCCGACCGCCAGCCAATCCGTCAGCTTTCCAAGACCGTCGCCAGCCAGATCGCGGCGGGCGAGGTCGTCGAGCGGCCCGCCTCGGTCGTCAAGGAACTCGTCGAGAACTCGATCGACGCGGGG
>NVSP01000083.1 GCA_002732755.1 Phycisphaera sp. | reverse complement strand
GCGATGAGCCTTGCAGCGGCTGCTCGTGCGATTGGCTCGATTGGGCCTGTTGCGATTGGTCGCGTCGAGGCGTTTTGCCTTGCCCAGATTCGGAGCCTTGTTTCCATCGCTGTGCGCAGCAGCGGGTCGGTCAGCAGATCGCAGGGTGTGTGCGCGAGTTCTTCGAGTTTCGATTGCAGCCGGGTGTCTCGTTGCATGGGTTCGATGTTGATCTTGGTCATGCCTGCGCGCTCAAAGAACGGGCAGATGGAGCCCATCGCGGTGATGGCTTCGGTGCATGGTGTTTGCGGCGATTCGAGATAGGTGCGCACGAGCGACTTTGCAACGCCAAGGCCTCGGTAGCGTGGGTCGATGATGACGCGGCTTATGGTGCGCAGCGATGCGTTGATTGCGTTTGCGCGCTGCGTCTTTGAGCCGGTGTAGAACTTGCCGGGCCATGCGGTTTGTCGCCACTTGCCGTTGAGGGTTGGTCTGCTGACGACGAGGACACCCGCGAGTTCGTCGGTGGATTCGTCGTGGGCGGCTAGGATCGCAGCGAATGTCGCGGGCGCGCCGGCGCGGTAGTGAAGGCGTGCGAGGGTGTCGTAGTCGCGCTTGGTTCCCGGGCCGATGCTGATCGGCCGGGGATTGTTGGTGTTTCTTGCGAAGAATCGGTCTCTGATTCGGCTCGGTGTGAGCGGCCCGGTATGTGTTTGCATGACTCGTCCCTTGTGAGCAGTTCTGGCTGGCCTTCTGGCGGTGTGTACATGAGAACATCGGGGGCGAGGGGTTCGATGAGGTCGTCGTGCGCGGTTGCGATGACGAGGCGGATGGGCGGGGTGATTTGCTTACGGATACAGACCGCAAGGGCGCACGCGGTGGTGCGGTCGAGCGTTGATGCGAACTCATCGGCGATGATGGTGCAGGGTTTGCTCAGTAACAACGCGGTTTCGAGTGCGAGTGCGATAGAGAGGCGGGCGCGCTGGCCTTCGGAGAGTGCGCCGGCGGGGGTGACGAGTTGGTTGGCGTCCGCTAGGCCGCAGGTTGAGAGGATTCGTGTTGTTTGGATAAGCGGGAGCTTGAAGAGGTTGACGACGGCCGGGGTTGTGCGTGTGTTGATTGGTTTGGTGATGATGGCGCGCTGGGTGATTGCTTTGAGTTGATTGAGAACAAGCGACTTTCCTGAACCGCTAGGCCCGGTGATGAGGGCGATGTGACCCGGCGCGAGTTGTTCGTCGAGCGCCGTGGCAGCGATTCTTGCTCGCGCGATGAGTTGTTGGTGTCGGTCTGCCAGTGCGCCCGGGTTGATCGGGAGGCCAAAGCGTGCGCGCACGAGTGTTGTTCGTTCGTGTTGCATTAGCGTGTTCTGTTCTGAGAGGGTCTGGATTCGAAGAGCGCTTCGATGGCGTCGCGGTGCTTGCGGATGAGGTAGGTGCTCAGGTGGAGTTTGATTGAGGCGTCTTTGATCGAGAGGCCCTCGATGACGCAGGCGCCGGCGACCTTTCGGCGGGTCGGCCGCCACGCGCTTTGGTGTTCGGTGACATAGCGGTATCTGGGCGTGAGCACTCTGGTCGTGATTCGGCGGACACGCCTGCGGAGTAGGGCGACATTTTCGTCTCGTAACTTGGCAACCGCAGCGATGCTCTTTCCGTTGACATAGATCTCGTCGAGCAGTGCCCGCTCGGGGTCGGGGAGGTGCTTTGCGCGCTCGGAAATAGATCGAACAAAGTCGCGCGACCGTGTTCTTCGCAGGTCGATGGCCTCGATTGGGATGCCTTTGGATGCCGGCAGACGGTGGTTCATGTGAATAATCCTCTAAAATGTGTGAATGGGGGTTGATTTGACTCGGAACTGTGTTCACTATATAGAGAACACACGGTAATATTCTCTCATTAGAGAACACTTTGCAAGGCCTATGTATGGTAAAACACAATAACAGCGCACAAATATGCGAACAACATCTCTTTGGTCGTGCCAGAGAGCGTGATGAGCGCGAGGGCTTTTCGATTTCTTGGGATGGTTCCAACAGTTTGGGAGCGGTGCTCCGAGATCGGCGGACTCGGCTTGGTCTGACATTGAGTCAGGTCGCCGAGCGTGTCGGCTGCGCCAAGAGCTATTTGTCCGCGATCGAGACGGGGGTTCGGCAGAGGCCGCCGGGGCTTTCGCTGATTGGTCGGCTTGAGTCGGCGCTGGGTCTTGATGCGGGTCAGCTTGTCGAGATCGCCAACTGGGAATCGACGCCTGCATCGGTGCGCGAGCGCGTGACGACATCGCGGCTTGCGGCGCAGCGGCTGCGCACACTGCTGGCTGCGACGGGTTCGCGGCAGGATGCGCTGGACAGGGCGTTTGGGTCGGGTGAGCTTCGCCGGCTCGTTGAGGATCTTGATCCGACATCCTCAGCGAAGGGGAGTGGGATCGAGCTTGTGTCGTTGCCGCGTGAGGTGCCGGTGATCAACCGGGTGACGGCTGGGTATCCGACGGAGTTTACGGATCTTGGGTACCCGGCTCGGGTCGCTGATGACTATGTACGGGTGCCGGATATTGATGACCCCGATGCGTTTGGTGCGCGGGTGGTTGGGGACTCGATGGAGCCGGACTACCGCGAGGGTGATGTGGTGGTCTTTAGCCCGAAGGTGGCAGTGGTGTCGGGGATGGATTGCTTTGTTCGGCTCGAGCCGGACCAGGAATCGACATTCAAGCGGGTGTACTTCGAGCGGAGCAGCTCGGGTGCGGAGATGATCCGGCTCCAGCCGCTCAATAGTGGCTACCCGCCGGTGGTTGTGCCCCGCGAGCGAGTGGCAGGGTTGTATTCGGGTGTTTCTGTGGTTCGATCACTGGTTGGCTAAGGCCCGGTAAGACTTGATGGGCAAGAAGATGGCGCGTTGGGCGGGCGGGCGTGGTATGCTTTGTGCGGTGCGGTAGCCTAGCGGCGCTGGCGAGGTTGTCAGATGCACAAGCGGGTGCTCAGCGATGGGCAGCGGTTGCCGACCGGACACGAGATGGATCGAATGAATCGCGGCCCAAGGAACCGGGCCGGGGAGCCTACGCGATGGCGAAGATGTTTTACTCGCTTGATGAAGCCGCTGACAAGTTGGGTATCGATACCGATGCCCTGAAGATCAAGATCGAAGCCGGCGAGCTTTCTGAGTTTCGCTCGGGCGATGAGCTTGTCGTCAAGCGCGAACAGGTTGACATGCTCGCTGGTGATACCGGCGACGGCTCGGGGATCGACCTTGCGGACCTCGGGGCCGAGGAGATCGGCCTGAGCGATTCGGTGCTCGAAGACGACGGCCCGATCATTGATACGGGGCACGATAGTTTGGTCATCGGTCTCGACGACAGCACCGAGGGCGGTATCGGGCTTGCTGACAGCGCGGGCGGTTCGATCGGTCTTGACGACAGCGCCAGCGGCTCGATCGGGCTGACCGATTCGGTGACGGCTGACACGCAGGTCGGCAGCACCTCGGGCGGGACACCCGCCGATTCGGCTGGGCTGATGGGTTCGGGCTTGATGGGTTCCGGGCTTGCGGGTTCGGGCGTGATCGATCTTGCCAGCGAGGCTTCAGGCTCGGGTATGGAGGGGCTTAGCCCCAAAGACCAGACGGGCATCAGCATCTTTGACGATGGGCTTGACGATGTTGATTCGATGGAAGCGACGCTTGTCACCGATTCGCCCGTCTTTGATGCCGATGCGTCGAGTTCTGGCTCTGGCCTTCTCGACCTGACGCGTGAAGGCGACGACACCTCGCTGGGTGTCGATCTTCTTGACGATGGGTACGGCGGCGAAGAAGAGAATGTCGGCGTGGCGGCGGAAGAGGGCGGGGCGCTGTTCGAGTCGGCAGCTGGCGGCGAGGTTGACCTTGCGCAGGTGGCACCGATGATGGCGTTCCAAGAAGCCTACGACGGCTCGGGTTCGGGCCTAGTCGGTGGTGCCGCGTTTGGTATCGTCGTGACCATGCTCTTTGTCGGCGCGATCGCGGTCCTTGCCATGATGAACCAATCGGGCACCGTCATCATCGAGATGCTCGGTGGGACGATGGATATCGGCGTCGGCGAGGTCCCGATCGCGGTCCTCGCGGCTGCGGGCGTGATGCTGATTGGTGCGGTTCTTGGGTGGGTGCTTGGTAAGCGGGGGTAAGACGCTGGCTTAGAGGCACTGGGCATTAGGCACTGGGCATTAGAAAATTCTGAATGATTGAACGATCCCCCTGCGCGAGCGGGGGGCTTTTATGATTCATTTTTATTGTGTGGAAGGGATCAAGACCCCTCACCCCAGCCCTCTCCCCGGCGGGGAGAGGGAGCATGAATCAGATGGTGATGGCTGGCAACGGGTACCGTCCACCCTTGATGTTGAGTTTGGTCAGGAGTGATGTTCTTGCGTAGAGCAGGCGGCTGTTGTTTGCTTCGGCTTTGAATGTTGCTGACAGGATCAGGCCGCAGCCGTCGGTGATCTCTATGTGGGTGTAGGGCTTGGCATCGATGATGGTGATTTTTGGGTTGCCTAGCTCGATGGGGTGCGAGCGGTTGTTTGCGGGGTCGATCAGTTCCGCGGCGGCTTGGTGTTCGTTCTTGAGCGTGATGCGTAGTTCGATTGGCTTTGAAGAGGTGGTGGCAAAGCCGAGGCTTGGCTGGGCGTTGATGACAGCGTTGCGGGCGATGGGCCAGGTGATGGTGCAGGCGCAGAGCGTGAGTGCTTTGGGGTGCGCGTGCTTGGGCTTTGCTGAGTGGATGGCGCTCATCGGTCGAACTTCGTCAGGAGTTTGGCGGCAAGCTCGAGGCCCGACCCCGAGGGGCTGACGAAGCGGTGGCTTAGTTTCTCCATTGTCCGCATAAATGAAAGCATCTCTTCGAGGCGTTTTTGGTGCGCCAGGAGCTCTTTCTGCTGGTCTCCCGTCGCATCGTCTGGCGCGGGGGATGAGTCGCGGATCTCAAAGAGTGTGGCCAGCAATGGTTCGACTTCGCGCTTGATGCGTTCGCGGACGATGGAGCGGAACATGGACCAGACATCTTGGTCGGCTTCGAAGTATTCCTTGCGGTCGCCACGCTTGTGGGTTCGGCTGATGATGCCCCAGTCGAGGAGTGCTCGGATGGACATGGATGCGTTGCCTCGGGAGATCTGGAGTCGGTCCATGATCTCGTCGGTATTCATGGGCTTGCCGGTGATGTAGAGGAGCGAGTGTGCCTCTGCCATGGTCCTGCTGATGCCCCAGGCGCCGGCCATCTGGCCCCATGAGGCGACGAAGCGGTCCTGGGCTTCGGTGAGTTTTTCGTGCTGGTCATCTTGGTTTGGCATCGGTGCATTATGCGGCAGTTGGGGTGCCGAGTCGAGTGGTTGTTTCAGAATAAATTGAAACAAGCCCCGTTTGAGGACTTGAGAGGCCGATGTCTTGATTGTGCCAGTGATTCGATCTTCTTAGGTCAGGGATGACGAGCCTGAAGCGCGAGCGAGGGAACTTATACCAAAGGCACAAAAACCCCTCGCTTGCGCTTTGGGCTCGTTTGGTTGCAGATCACGGCTTGCCGAGGACGGGCAAGCAGTGGCACCTTGGGGTGACTGGGGGAGCACTGACCTGTGGGAACAGGTCAGTGGCACGCCGGAATGTGATTATGCAAACCGTCCTAGCGTTTGGCGGCAAGAATCTTGCGTGCGTTTGTTTTGTTCTTAACCGTCGAAGCGATCCGGTCGAGCAGCGCGTTTCTGGCGGCGATGCCCTGGGTCGCTTCGACCGCGCCGGCGAGCCGGATCGCGTCGCGCACGGTTCGGCTGCCACGGAGCGAGCGTTCGAGCGCGGCGGCGGCACCGGAGGACACGCCCGTGCGCAAATCAGATTCCAAGATGTGCCAGAGCGCATCGCCGATACCAGAAGACCTGAGAATGTCTGTATCGAGTTTGAGAACACACGCGATCATGAGGTCTTTGTTGTAGACACGGAAGGCGGGCATCGCGGCGATCTCGGCGAGTTGTGCATCGAACGCCACGGGGCTTTCTCTGCGGACCGCGTCGGCAAGCCGGGCAACGCCGCTGTCTCGTCCGAGCAGGACCATTGCCCGGGCAGCCTTGGCGTAGTCCTTGGCTTTGAGCGCCTCGGCGACATCGGGCGCGATCGGCAGGGCGCCCTCGATCTCTAAGAGTTCACTGCGCGATCGTTCGGTGCCGATGGCGAGCAGCGGATCGCCGATGAGCGCGACTTTCCAGATCGGGCTAAGCCCATCGGGCCGGATGGCAGCGCCCCACGGCAGCCCGCCCATCAGCCGAAGCGCYRRSMYMRRMKWTSKRWTRARMKMMWRTRMRKMMGRCKYKTKKWSMGWYCYGACATACAGGTGCGCCCCGCGATCGAGCCATGCCCCGGCGATCGTGTTCGTGTCGCCGGGCCGAGCGGCGGACCAACTGTGCACGAAGCTGACCGCTGCGGGCCTGTCAAGAACCGGAACATCTTGCGCGTGTGCTCTGCCCGGTTCGAGATCGAAATATTCAGGCATTCCTTTTGTTGTGACGAATACAACATCCGCGTCGATGGGGCGGGTGGTTGCGCTCTGCCAGGTGCTTAGCCCTTGTCTTGGCGTGTCAAAGAGTGTTGCGGGCATGTTTGCCTTTGCGAGGTTGGTGACAACGCCCGCGCCGTCGAAGGCGTTCCAGGGCTGGGAGTCTGGGTAGCCGTCAAAGACCCAGGCGTTTGTTGGTTGGAGGAACAGGCCGCTCATGGCGCGGTAGGCGGCGGTTGATTCGCTCCCAAACATCTGCCCGGCCCATGCCCAGCGCTGGAGGCGCGATCCTCGGGGCGAAGTCAGCGCCCGGTGTTTGCCGATGATGTCGGTGAGCGCGAAGCGCTCGCTGTCGCGCTGGCGGATCGAGGGCAGGTTGCACTTGATGGGGATATTCATGCAGATGGTGACAGCGTCGATGGTGTCTCCCAGCCCTTGCCATGTCATGCCCGATGCTTCGAGTTCAGTTTCGATAAACTCGATGAGGTTTGCGGTGCCGGTCTCGCCGAGTTGGTTGTCGATGCCTTCTGGGATTGTGTGCCTTGGGAACCAGATGATCGGCTGGGCGTGACCCGCCGCCAGCGCCAGGGCACCCGTCCATGCGGGGTCGTTTGGGTCCGCGACGACCACGCCGGGTGGCGCGTGGACCGCGAACTGCCAGTGGCTTGTGAGCCGCCCCATGAGGTCATCGTCGTCGGCGATTCCCCAGATCGAGCCGAGCGCCGTTTCGATAGTTGTAATGCGTTGGGCGTGACCAGCGGGGAGCGGTTTGCCAGCATCGAACCGGACGATCCGCTCTGGTTTGAACGCCCGTGCAAAGCGGGCGATGTCCTCGGCGGCTCTTTGGCTCCCATCGTCGATCAAGACCGGGAACATCGTGTCCGCGGTCCATCGGCTGATCGCTTCGACATACGAACCCGCGTTGGTTGCGATGACCAAGACGGGCGAGGCGCTGCGGGTCGAGCGGTGGGTGAGCACGCGTATACCCAGCCGAAACGTCGGCGGGGCTTCTCGTAGATCGAGTGTGCGTGGCTTTGGTTGGTCTTGGGGTTGACCGTCTTGCCCGGTTGCCGGCGGCGAATGGGCGAGAACAAGGAGCGACAGAATCACGATGAAGCGGCTTGTCATACCATGAGCGTATCCGCGGACGCTACGATCGCTGCGTGCCGAGCCTGACTCTTGAACAATTCCGCCGATTGGCATCCCAGAGTCGGGGTGCGCATCCAGACAAAACGCTGGCGATCCCGCTTGGTGTGCGTTTGCTCGAGGACCAGCTCACGCCGGTGCTTGCGTACCGGAGGCTCGTGTCCGCGGATGAGCGCACCGCGCCGTCGTTCTTGCTCGAATCCGTCGAGGGAGGCCAGCGGCAAGGCCGACACTCGATCCTCAGCGCCCACCCAACGCGCCAGGTCATCGCCTTTGGCCACGATGTCACGACCATCGACACCGATGGTTCTACGCAGAACTTCACACGCGCCAACCCGCTGCTCATGCCACGCGAGTTGACCGAGAATATCGAGTTTGTCGAGCCTGCGCCCGACCGGGCCTCAGCGGGGTTGCCCGAGTGCTTCATCGGCGGCTGGGTCGGCTACGCGGGTTACGACACGGTGCGTTACGCAGAACCCGAGAAGCTCGCGTCGATCCCGGAAGATGATCGAGGTTTGCCCGACTTGCACATGGCGCTGCACGAGCAGGTTGTTGTGTTCGATCATGTTGAGAAATTGGTGCATGTCGTTGGGCTTGCGATGCTGAGGCCGGGCGATGATGTCGATGCGGTGTACGAGCGGATGCTTGGCGTGCTCGATGAGATCGGCGAGCAGATCCAGACGCACTCCAAGCCGTTGTCTGCGGGTCGTGTCGAGCGCAAGCGCCGGCTGCCGATCTTAAAGAGCAACACGACGCAGCACGAGTACGAGGCCGCCGTCGCGCGGGCGCAGGAATACATCCGCGCGGGCGACATCTTTCAGGTTGTGCTCGGTCAGCGGTTTGAGCGCCGGTCAAAGGCGGACCCGTTTGATGTGTACCGGGCGCTGCGCGCGGTGAATCCAAGCCCGTACATGGTGTATATGCAGTCGCCGGGTTGCATTCTTGTCGCGGCAAGCCCTGAGATATTGTGCCGGGTCCGCAAGAATGATGAAGGAAACTTGGTCGTCACGAATCGGCCCCTCGCCGGCACGCGCAGGCGTGGCAAGGATGATGCCGAGGATCAGCTTCTTGAGCGGGAATTGCTCGCGGATCAGAAGGAATGCGCCGAGCACGCGATGCTTGTGGACCTTGCGCGAAACGATGTCGGCCAGGTCGCCGTCCCCGGCACGATTAGGTGCGACCCGGTCATGGTCGTCGAGCGTTACAGCCATGTCATGCACATCAGTTCGACCGTGACTGGCACCCTCCGCGATGGGCTTGATGCGTGGGATGCGCTGCACGCGGCGCTGCCCGTGGGCACCGTCAGCGGCGCACCAAAGATCCGGGCCATGCAGATTATTGACGAGCTTGAACCAGTCAAACGCGGGCCCTACGGCGGGGGCTTTGGCTACATCGGGCTTGATGGCAACATGGACATCGCGCTCGCCTTGCGCACCATCGTCGTCCCGACCAAGGGCTGGGATGCGGGAGCCAACGAGCATGAATGGATGTACCATGTTCAAGCGGCGGCGGGCATCGTCCTCGATTCGGTTCCAGAGGCTGAGTACAAAGAGACGATCGCAAAGGCCGCTGCTCTGGCGCAGGCGATCGAGCTTGCGGATTCTGCGTTTGGATGATTGTCAGATCCGAGCCCGAAGCGCGAGCGAGGGGTTGATGAGCCTTGATAGAACTTCCTCGCTTGCGATTCGGGTTCGTTGAATCAGAAGAGCTGCGCAAAAAACAGCCCCGACTTGCTCGTGTCGGGGCTGTGTCGCATTTGGCCCGGGGCGCGTTGGCTTTCGCCTTGCACCTCCCGCGGGCTCGGTGTTCTGGATTAGATCGCGTCTTTGAGGGCCTGCGCTGGCTTGAAGCCGCAGGTCGTCGAGGCGGCGATTATCATCGGCTGCTTGGTCGCTGGGTTGACGCCCTTGCGTTCGGCTCGCTCCTTGCGGACAAACGTCCCAAAGCCCGAGATCGCGACTTTCTGGTCGCTTTGGATGCCGGCTGTGATGGACGCGATGACCGCATCGACCGCTTTGCTGGCGTCTGTTTTGGAGCCGTGGAGCTGGCTCGCGACTGCTTCGATCAATTCACCTTTGTTCATTGCAATGCTCCTGTGCCGGCTGGTGCCCCTGATTGTGAGCCGAGGCCGGGTTTGTTCTTTTTCTGATCACACCGGTATCGACAGGCGATCCCGGATTTCGCCAGAATCCGAGCCACTGGGCCGCGTACACTGGTTCCATGAGCCAGTTTGACGATGACATGCCGTGGAGTGATGACCAATTCTCGAGTGGACCACCAGAACTGGGTGGTTCGGGGGTGGCAGCGATCAAGGTCCGTCCAAGGCCAGAGGTCAAAGAAGACGAGGGGCTGCTGACGCCGTGGAATGTGATCCTGCTTGATGATGACCACCACACCTACGAGTATGTGATGCGGATGGTGGGCAAGCTCTTTGGTCACAATGTCGCCAGCGCGTTTGAGGTCGCCAAGACGGTGGATAGCCGGGGCCGGGCGATTTGTGTGACGACGCACAAAGAGCTTGCCGAGCTTCGGGTCCAGCAGGTTCATGGCTTTGGGCCTGACCCGTTGATGAGTGAGAGCGCCGGGTCGATGAGCGCCGTTATGGAACCCGCCCAAGCCGAGGGTGACGATGGGCAAGGCAACTCCGGCAGCA
>NVSP01000082.1 GCA_002732755.1 Phycisphaera sp. | reverse complement strand
GAGGAGATGTTCCTCGGCGGTCTCGCGGGCCAGACGGACCCCGAAAAGAAGCGCAAGTTCATCGGCGGTGCCTTCATCGACCTGTTCGAAGCCGAAGCGAAGAAGATCGGCGGCGCCGATTTCCTCGCGCAGGGGACGCTCTATCCCGATGTGATCGAAAGCGTCAGCTTCACCGGCGGCCCCTCGGTCACAATCAAGAGCCACCACAATGTCGGCGGCCTGCCCGAACGCATGAACATGAAGCTGGTCGAGCCGCTTCGGGAATTGTTCAAGGATGAAGTGCGTGCGCTGGGCCGCGAACTGGGACTGCCGGAAAGCTTTATCGGGCGCCATCCKTTCCCCGGGCCGGGGCTTGCGGTGCGGATCTTGGGCGATATCCGGCCGGAGCGGCTTGAGGTTGTCCGCGAGTGCGACGAGATTGTGCTGGAAGAGATCATCGCGGCGGACCTGTACCGCTCGACAAGCCAGGTGTTCGCGGTGCTGCTGCCGATCCAGTCGGTGGGCGTGATGGGCGATGGGCGGACATATGAGAATGTCGTCGCGGTGCGGGCGGTTGAGACGCGGGACTTCATGACCGCGGACTGGGCACGCATCCCGTTTGATGTCTTGGCGCGGATGTCCAGCCGGATTATCAACGAGGTTCGGGGTGTGAACCGGGTTGTGTATGACATTTCGAGCAAGCCGCCGGCGACGATTGAGTGGGAGTGAGCCAAACCTGTGACGRCCCAGCGGTGTGTGGCTCCCGCACAGTCATGTGTGATCCGTTGCGTCAACTTTGATCTAATCGGAACCGGAACACCGCGATACGCATTGTTGTGTATTGCTCTAATTGAGGACATTTATACACAGCCGTCACGCTGAGCATTCGATATGTGGGGAGACGAACCATGTCACCCAGAAAGAATGCGAGCCACACCATGCCGACTCAGAAGACGACCGCCCTTGATGTTGCTGTTCCGTTTGATGTTCGTGAAATGATTTTCTCGACAACGGACAAGAAGGGCATTATTCGATCGGTCAACGATACATTTTTGACGATGGCGAGATATTCGCTTGGGGAGGTGCTGGGCAAGCCGCACAGTCTTGTTCGACACCCGCAGATGCCAAAGGCGGCGTTTGGTTTGTACTGGGACTACATCGGCAGCGGAAAGTCCGTTGGGGTGTATGTCACCAACAGGGCTTCCGACGGCGCGTACTACAAGGTGTACACGCTGGCGACCCCCTTGAAAGACGGCTACCTGGCGATCCGTTTCAAGACAACAGGCAAGACCCAGTCGACCATTGACAGGATCTACAAACGGGCGTGCGACTATGAGGCGGAGCAGGCCAAACTTGGTGTACCGTCTGCTGAATACATCAAGGGATCAAGCGATATCCTTCTTGGCGACATCAAAGAACTCGGATTTGAGACATACGATGAGTTCATGATTTCGACACTTGTCAGCGAGATGCAGTCTCGTGACGGGGCTACCCGTGAGATTGTAGAGTCTGAGGTCCACGACACATCGTCTCGGCGGACCACCCAACCGCGGGGCCACGATGACCACAGCTTGCAGATGATCCGCCTGCTCGAGCGGGGCTACCAGCTTTCGAGCAGTTTGTTTAATGGGATCGGCTCGCTGCTCGGGTTGCAGGAGAAGCTCCACGAGCGGGCAGCCGGGGTCAACARGGTCTCGAAACTGTTTGAGATGTCATCGATCAATGTGTCGCTCGAATCGACCCGCATGGGCGAAGAGGCGGTCTGTCTGAGCGTGATCGCGACCCACCTGAGCGAATCGTCACAGAGGATCTGCGAGCTTGCCGAGTCGATGACTGGGCAGATTAAGGTCGTATCTGGATCACTTGGGGATGCGGCCTTTCGGATCGCTGCGGTTCGGCTTCAGATCGAGACAATGCTTGATTACTGCAAAAAAGCGGGCGCTGAGTCGGCTGATGAATCGGAAGATGCGCAGCGGCTGCAAAGCCAGTTCCCGCACCAGTGCATCGAGATAACGATCGCTGATCTTCTAGAGGCGGTCGRGATGCAGCGGTCAACACTTGGCCCAACCATGCAGTCGCTCATCACGGATCTGCGGAAGCTGGAGCAGAATCTGGCTAGCGTGAAACGGGCGATGCTTTCGCTGCGGTTTGCGCAGCTCGGCGGGAAGATCGAGTCGTCCCGGCTTGGTGATTCGAGCGTCATCGGTACGCTCGTTGAAACGATCGGCACCGAGATTGTCAAGACTGTCAAGCAGATCAGTGATCTTGAGTCCGATCTTCATATGGCGGCCACCGGGGTTGAGTCGTCGTTCCGGGAGATCGATTCGCTCAACCGCGCGGTGGATAGTTTCATCGAACTGACTCAAAACAAGGAAGATAAGACCCGGAGCAGCAGCTCCCGGGTCGCGGCCTGACCCCGACATGCACGGCCCGCGACGCCACGGTCACTTGGGTTGAAGATGCTCTAGAGCACCATGCGTATTCATGTTCCGTATCCACATGCAGCAAAATAGTTGCGGCATTCTCCCGGCGTGACGGCTCCAAAGGCGTCGCCCGCCGCGAGTACGAGTTTGTCGGGCGTGTCGGCCTGCGCGCGGCGCAGCCACGATTTGATCTTGCTCCATAGTTTCTCGATCGGATTGAAATCTGGTGAATACGGCGGCTGCCACCACACGCTTGCGCCGGCCGCTTCGATCGCTTCTTCGACACCCGCCGCCTTGTGCGCGCTCAGGTTATCCATCACCACGATCTCACCCGGGCGAAGCGACGGCGCGAGACACCGCTCGACCCAGCCCAAAAATGTCGCCGCGTTCATCGGGCCGTCAAACAACATCGTCGCTTCTTTGATCACGCCGTCGATGCGCATAGCGATGATCATTGTTGTTGTTTTCCAGTGGCCGTGGGCGCTGAAAAAGTTGCACCGCTCGCCCATCGGCGACCGGCCGTACAACCGGGTCATGTTCGTTTTTGCACCTGATTCATCGAGGAAAACAAAGCGATGGGACTCGGCGAACCGACGCGCGATCGCAAAGTTTCGACGCCGACGGGCCACATCTGGCCGCTGTTGTTCTTGTGCGATCAATGATTTTTTTTGAACGACATGCCAAGCTTGCGCAGGCGACGCGAGAGCGTTGATTCGACGACTTTGCCGCCAAGACGCTCGGCGATTTCGCGCAGCATCACGCCCGGGTCTTGGGCGATCATTGACAGCATCACCTCGTCGTCGATCGGCTTGAGCTTGATCGGTTTCTTGGGTCCGGGTTTGAGTGGTTCGATCGTGCCGCGCTCGCGGCATCGTTTGATGAGCTTGTGCAACCCGCGTTCGCTGACCTCGAATCGCCTGGCCACCGCCACGATCGGCTCGCCCCGCTCGACCGCCGYCAACATTTTTTTACGTGTCTSAACTGGAATCTGCATGCCRCGCCTCCTTGCTTTGACGCAGTATGACATGCGGAATGTGATCGCGCAAGTTGCTCTAGATAAATATTTGGACTAATTCTATACATAGTTCCGGACGAGCCAAGGGGGTAGCAAGAAAGACAGCAAGCACCATGCTCCCGCCGTTGCCAACTCGCTTCAATCAGATGTCGCCGCATCTCGCAGCCTGCATTCGCTCCAGACACTACCATCCAAGTGGGCCAGGAGTTTGTGCGCTGCCTTGCCACATATCTGTGTCGCCCCATTACTTCAAATAACCTCATCTTCTCGGGCCATGTGCAGAGGACACTGGGGTTTGGATCTCGTCAACTCCGTCAGGGCCCTCCTCGCTACACCTTAGCGATACGGCACCTCATCGTCGAAAGCCTCGAGATGAATCACCGGCTCCTGAGGCTTGCTCTTGAGCTCATATCGCGCGATGAGTCGAACGCAAGTGTTCCAACGGAGAACCGCATCTTGGTTCACAGGGTCCGCGAGTTTGTCGGCGGCTTCGTACTCAACCATCGCTCGCTCGAGCATATCGAGCACGGTACTCGAATCACACTTCACGCCCAACAACCCCTTGCCCCATCGCTCCAACATCACGCCCGTGTAGTACCGCCGCGCGTACTCGTCGGGCAGGTGACTCAGCAGCGACTCCACATCTTCCTTCCGTTCACGCACGCCCATACGGTCGGCGAAACTCGAGAACTGGTCTGTTATCGCGAGGATCAGGATCTTGATAGCGTCCTGGTTCTTGGCATCCACCGCGAGGATGTCGCGACAGATGCTCTCGGCACACCTCGGCTCGTTGAGCAACCGGTACCGCTCGGCCTTGGCGATCGCCCTTGGAATCGATTCGACGCTAATTGCTCGCAGTTGGTTCATGTTGCCCTCGATGCTCGGGTGCACTATTCGTTTCGGTCCTTCTTCCGCTTGGCGCGGAAGATTTTAAACAGCTTGGTGATGGGATCATAGAATTCATCGTTCACACGCTCTTTCAACGGGATGATCGCGTTGTCCGTGATCGTGATGTGCTCGGGGCACACCTTTGTGCAGCACTTTGTGATGTTGCAGTAACCGATCCCGTTCTCGTCCTTCACCTGCTCGAGACGTTCCTCCACATCCAGCGGGTGCATGTCCAGGGCGGCCTGGTACACGAAGTGACGGGGCCCGGCGAACTCGCCGTGTTTGTGGTGCTCTCGCAGTACATGGCACACATCCTGGCACAGGAAGCACTCGATGCACTTGCGAAACTCCTGCACACGCTCAACATCCGCTTGGTCCATCCGCCATGTGCCGTCTTCGGCGTCCGGCTTCCTTGGTTTGAACGGCTTGATTTTCTCCTTCACCCGGTAGTTCCACGAGACATCCGTCACTAGATCCCGCACCGACGGGAACGAACGCATCGGCTCTATCGTCACCGGTTTGGTTGTATCCAGCGTATCCAGCCTGGTCATGCACATGAGCTTGGGCATGCCGTTGACCTCCGCCGAGCACGACCCGCACTTGCCCGCCTTGCAATTCCACCGGCACGCGAGGTCCGGCGCTGACTCGGCTTGGATTTGGTGCACCGCGTCGAGCACGACCATCCCTTCCGTGATCTCGGTCTGATAGTCCTCGAATCCACCGTCATGGTGGTCGCCGCGCCACACGCTGAAGGTTGTCTGCCTGCTCTCACCCATCAGACCGCCCTTCCACAAGAACCGCCGCGTGCTCGATGACGCTCATCGAAGACAGTGCATCTTTGCGATTCATCCCATCTCCTTGATGATGCTGGTAAGCTCCTCGGGCATGTCGGGGATGACCCTCCGCTCGACACGCATCTCGCCGTCGCTGCCCAGTGTAACAATCGTGTTGTGGTGTGCGTGCGACTCTTCTTTGGCTGGGTAATCCTCGCGGAAGTGCGCCCCTCGGCTCTCCTTGCGGTCCATCCCGCACCGGGCCACCGCTTCGGACACCACCATCAGATTGGGCAGGTCCACAGCCGTGTGCCACCCGGGGTTGTACTCAATATTCCCCGGCACCGATGAATTCGACGCCTTCGCCTTGAGCGAACTAATCGCCTCAACCGCCTCGGCCATCTCGCTCTCCGTGCGCACGATGCCCACCTTCTCCTGCATCATCTCTTGCAACGTGCTCTGGATCTCGTACGGGCTCTCACCCGTCGTTCGTTCCAATGGCTCGAGTGCCCCGCGGCACGCGTCCTGAACTTGCCCCTCGTCGACAGTGGATGACGGGTTCGCCCTGGCCCACTCCACCGCGTGTTCGCCAGCCAATTTTCCAAACACAACAAGGTCCGACAGCGAGTTGCCACCAAGCCGGTTCGCCCCGTGCAAACCCGCAGCACACTCGCCGCACGCAAACAACCCTGGCACCGTTGACATCTGCGTCTCGCCGTCCACATTGATCCCGCCCATCGCGTAGTGCGTGGTTGGGCCGACCTCCATAGCGTCCTTGGTGATGTCAACACCGGCGAGTTGCTTGAACTGGTGATACATGCTCGGCAGTTTTTTCTGGATGTGTGCTTCGGCCTTGGGCATCTTTTCTTTGATCCACGCGATATCCAGATACACGCCGCCGTGTGGGCTGCCGCGGCCCTCTTTAATCTCACGCACGATGCACCTTGCCACATGATCGCGCGTGAGCAGTTCCGGCGGCCGCTGAGCTTCTTTATCACCCGTCACATACCGCCATCCCTCCTCGGGGTCCGTCGCGGTCTGGTCCTTGTAGAGATCCGGGATGTCGTCGAACATGAACCGGCGTCCTTCGGAGTTCCGCAGCACGCCGCCCTCACCACGGACGCCCTCGGTCACCAAGATCCCTCGCACAGAAGGCGGCCACACCATTCCAGTCGGATGAAACTGCACGAACTCCATGTCCTTGAGCTCGGCCCCCGATCGATACGCCAGCGCATGCCCATCGCCCGTGTATTCCCAAGAGTTGGATGTGATTTTGTACGCGCGCCCTATCCCGCCCGTCGCCATTACGATCGCCGGCGCCTTCCACACATGGAACCGCCCTTTCTCGCGGTCATAGCCCACCGCTCCAGCGATCTTCCCGCCGTCCATAAGCAGTTCGAGCACCGTGTATTCCATATAAAACTTGATGCCCTGGTGAATGCCGTGGTCCTGCAGTGTGCGGATCATCTCCAGCCCGGTGCGGTCGCCCACATGCGCTAATCGGGGGTACTTGTGCCCGCCGAAGTTTCGCTGGAGGATTTTGCCCTCCCGCGTGCGGTCGAACAACGCCCCCCAGGACTCGATCTCTCGCACGCGATCGGCGGCTTGCTGGGCGTGCAGTTGGGCCATCCTCCAGTTGTTGAGGTACTGCCCGCCGCGCATGGTGTCGGAGAAGTGCACACGCCAGTTGTCTCGGTCATCTACATTACCCATCGAGGCGGCTATCCCGCCCTCAGCCATCACCGTGTGGGCTTTACCCAATAGTGACTTGCAGACCACACCCACATTTGCACCCGTTGATGCCGCCTCGATCGCGGCCCGCAGGCCCGCACCGCCGGCACCGATGATGAGCACCTCGTGCTCGTGCGTTATGCATTCAGGGGTGCCCATCAGAAGGTAATCCTCAAGTCAGTGATATAGCCCATCGAGAGCAGTCGGACATAGACATCGCTGAGCCCCACCCACACCAGACTAACCCAAGCCCAGTACATGTGACGCGAATTCAGGGCACTAACGCACCCGTAGCACTTGGACCGGATCGGTCTGCCCCGTAGCGAATTCAGGTAACCGCCAATCTGATGGCGAGCGCAGTGACACCCGAAGGTGTACCCGCCCAGCAGCAGCGCGTTCATGATCAGCACAACCGAGCCGACCCCGATGCCGAAGTGAGATATGCCTTGGTCGTCCARGAACCACAACGACTTGTATCCGTCGTAGAGCAGCACCAACACGAACRCCGCAGCGGGATAGAACACATACCGGTGGATGTTCTGCATGATCAGCGGTAGCGAGTTCTCGCCGCGATACCCTTTGCGGGGCTCGCCAACGCTGCATGATACGGGGTCCATCCAAAACGCTTTGTAGTACGCCCCGCGGTAGTAGTAGCATGTAAAACGCATCAGCCCGGGCCCGATGAGAATCAGCATCGCCGGTGAAAATGGCAAGAACGAAGGCCACCACCCCGGTACTCCTTTAGCGATCCAGTACGGCTCGTGCTCAGTGCCGTACAGCAGCGGCGAGTAGAACGGCGAGAGGTAATGCTCCCCATTGGCGTGCGAGAAGTAGTGCTCGCCCTGAAACGCCGCCCAGGTCGCGTACACCCCGAAGGTGGAGAGCACACAGAACACGACCAGCGGCTGAACCCACCACCTGTCGGTCCGCCGCGTGCTCCCAAACCCACGCTGAGGGAGATTAAAATTCTCTTCAGGCATCCGCTCGCCTCCACACTCCTGACCCGGAGCGTGTCCAGTGTACCAACTAACCACCCAAACCGAAACTCGATCGATCACACTGGTCTTGCACACGCTCGATCTTCGTGATGCCGTCTCCTGTCACCCAGACATGAGTTTCCAAGCTCAAGGCAAATAGGAACGGAAGTCTCTGTCAAAAAGAGGTTTGCGTTCAAAGTCGGGGTAAGAGAACTTGAACACATATCGCTGGGTAAGTTATCTGAGGGTCACCTATGACACAGAAACCACCAAAGATCGATCAGGCTTGCCCAAATTGGCACCTCCAAAGCGATGTCCGGCCACCCAGGGCCGGACACCCGTAAACTACTGGTAATACAGAAGCTTATGGCAATTTGCCCTAGGTTTGGCCGGACATTTTGGACATCAATAAGGGGGCGCACAAACTCCTGGACCACCCCAGAGGGGGCAGATTGGAGGGCACCAAGGCCGATCAGCTGATGGACCCCGATACCGGGCAATGAGAAACGCCGCCAGATGGCGGCGCGAGAGACTGTATTGCTAATCTGGGATCGCCCACCGGTGTGCGCAGCATTTTCGATACTACGGCTACCGTCGGCATCTCCTTGCAATGAACCCACCAAACGCGAGCAGCGCCGCCGCGGAAGAGGGCGCGGGGACGAGCTCGAACCGAACATCATCCATCGAGTATCCGACACTCGTAATGGTGATCTCGATGTATGCGAATGGCAGGCCCGAGGTATCTGTCAGGTCNATCTCCAGAAAGCCGTGAGTCAACCCTGACACTGGTGTGTTGAAAGACACGGATCCAATTGAATTATCTAAAGCACTAAATGCTTCGATGGTCAGCGCATCGCCGGGGCCGTGGCCGCGAAACCATGCCCCGAACGAAACGAACTCATCGCTGACAGCATCGATCCGTGTCGGTGTCGTGCCGAACGGCGGCCCGAAAGCCTCCTTGCTACCCGAGCGCGCCAAGTTGGAGTTGAGCACTTGCATCGTGCCACCAAAATCAATCCCGAACCCAAGGTACTGATCGTCGATAAACTCGTTGTCGGCTAGGTTCTCGAAATCGAGTGTGACGAGATCAGCCGAGGCGTTCATCGCAAGCGATAGCCCTATGCAACCTGCGTGCATCTGAAGCCACTTCATTTTCTCTGACCTTTCCATAAGTCTTGTGATGAATCTGCCTCGGCTACAGCGTTGTTTACCGCCGACGCCTTACACCGCCAATGAGTGCGCAGGAGCCAACGAGTACCAAAGTCCCTGGGGCAGGAACTTTGTTGATTATTGTTTGTTCGGCGGTACCTTGAAGCGGGACGAGTTCGAGCATGTCGAGGTTGTCGCCGGGGAGTAGACCAAGGTCACTGGCAAAAGCAAATATTGACGGGGCTGCATCGCCGGGCGAGATGGTCAGGACATCCGCTGCGCTCCAGCCCATCGCGGCCAGTAAGGGCGACGCGGGCGACAAGCTAAAGAGCACCTGATCTCCCGCGGTGAAGTCGCTGTTGGCATCGACGTCAAAGACGGACATCGCGTTGATATCATCAAACATACCAAGCCCGAGTTCTACCGATGTCGCAAAGATTGTTTCATCTCCCGATGCGCCGCCGGCGAGCAAGGGTGTAGGATCAACAACAATCTCGTTGGCAAAGTACGATGTGCTGGGATCATCGATGGTGAAATACAACGGCCCGCCAGAGGCAAGAGCGCCAGAACTACCACCGCCTACAATGTCATCCATCGGTGCTCCACCCGCGTTTACGTTCGGGCCAATATTTGGCATGAGTCCAAAATCAGATGGATACGTCGGCGACTGATTGATCGCCAAGACATTGTTAAACTCGCCCATYYCKGNCAWSCTCMSNCASTWTSMMKKNTMGGCWSAATGMMTMRNNTGARAKGMNCKCGWSKMCCNYYTRSKSRCMWWSGGYMKYYKRGYTRRWNACAWTRWRSRYYRKRWWWWGCGGGTTGGCAACTGGCGCGAGACCKGGCAAGCCKGTGCTCATGCGATCGATYGAGAAGCAGAGGAGAAACTCGGTGACCATCTCCCGCTGGCTAAAGCCATTGATTGCGTCTGTAGCAGTAAGCCCCGATGACAGGCCACCGGCAAACGCTGTGGGCGTACCTGGGGTATCCGTGTTGTTGTAGAGAAACTGTGTTGCCAGCCCGCTCGGGCCCATTCGGCCTACGGAAAAAGCTGGCGCGATCTGGCCAAGGGCACTCCCGCTTGAGGCGACAAGGGCGGCTGCGACAATAAGTGTGGTACGCATGAGATTCTGTCCTTTCATAGTCTTGGGCTCTCTCTCCAAACCAACAGCCTGATTCTGAAACAGGCCCTTGGTGAACCCTGTGCGAGAAAGCATGCCCGCATTCGGGTTCACCCGATCAGGCGACGAAATGTTGCAGTTCTTACGCGCGGATCAGAGTTTTTCTGTAAACTACAGATCGTCGAGTCGTTTGTTCGTAATACGTCTGAG
>NVSP01000081.1 GCA_002732755.1 Phycisphaera sp. | reverse complement strand
GTCCGGCGACTCCACCGCGTCCGGGCCTGGGTCGCCGCCAAACTCGCCATCAACGCGGCAATCATCTGGAGAAGAAACGAGTTTGATGCATAATCCTCCGCCGGGGACGGGGGAGGTGAAATATTCGGTGATCGCGGCATCACACTGGATGAAACCCGCGTGAAACCGACGCGGTACGATCACACAACAAGACCGGCTGGGTCGAAAGGGCTAAACCGATGCGCACATGTTCATGGCTGACAGCAACAATTGCACTGCTCGCACTCACGGGCTGCAAGAAGCCCGCAGATGAAACAGTCACCGACAACACGACCGAGGACGGCCCACGGGTCGTGCTCTACACGAGTTGCGACGATTACTTGCTCAAAGAAGTCGTCGCCGAGTTCGAGAAACGGACCGGGATCGAGGTGCTCGAAGTCGGCGACACCGAAGCGACCAAGACCGTTGGTTTGTACACAAGGCTTGTCGATGAGAAGGATGCGCCCCGCGCCGATGTGTGGTGGTCCAACGAACCGTTCTATACGGTCCGGCTTGCCCAGCAGGGCGTGCTTTTGCCGTATGTTTCGGAATCTGGCGAGCAGTCGATCCCCGGAGGCTGGCCCGAGGCGTACCGCGGTGCCGATGATCTGTGGTACGGCTTCTCAAACCGCGCTCGCGTCATCGCGTTTGATACCCGCAAGCTGACCGCCGAGCAGGTGCCCGGCACGATCCGAGATCTTGCAGAACCAGAATGGAAGGGCAAGGTCGGGATGGCCCGCCCGCTCTTTGGCACAACCGTCGGCCATGTCGCGGCGCTCGTGTACCTCTGGGGCGAAGAACCCACCCGGCAATGGCTCGAGGCGATGGAAGCCAACGGGCTTCGGCTCTACGACGGCAACTCGTCCGTCGTCCGCGCGATCGCCAACGGCGAGATCGAGATCGGATTGACCGACACCGACGATGTCTGGGCAGCGCAGGCGCAGGGCTTGCCGGTCGATCTTGTGTACGAAACCCGTGAACTCGATAGCGGGTCAGCGGTCACGCCCGACACCGTGTTCCCGATGATGAGCTTTGGCGCACTGACGATCCCAAACACCGTCGGCAAGGTCGCCGGTGGGCCAAACCCCGACGAAGCGGCGCAGCTCATTGATTTCCTGATATCTGAGGCCAACGAACGGCTCATGATGACGAGCGATTCGCGGAATGTCCCGATCCGCAGCGGCCCGGTCAGCGATCTCTGGACGAAGTACCCCGAGACCGTCATCACGACTGCGGCAAGTGTGGATCTGGAAGCGGTTGCCTCTGAGATCGAGACGGCAAGACGGCTCGTCAAAGATGTCTTTGGGCTCTAAACGCCGATAGGATTGACCATGAAGACCGCAACTGCATCGGGTGTCAGGGATTGCATCAAGGCTGAGCTTGCGCAGCTCATCGAGATCCGTCACGACCTGCACGCCCACCCGGAGCTGATGTGGCAAGAAGAACGCACGAGCGCTGTTGTCCAGCGCGAGCTAACGAAGCTGGGCATCGAGTTCCGCGCGGGGCTTGCCGGCGGCACTGGCGTGGTCGGGCACCTGCCCGCGACGACGGGCGAGGCCGGCAAGGATGCGGTTGCGCTCCGGGCCGACATGGATGCGCTGCCGATCACCGAGCAGACCGGACTTGCGTACTCGAGCACACGCGACGGCCTGATGCACGCCTGCGGCCACGACGGGCACACGACAATCCTGCTCGGCGCAGCGCGCGTGCTCGCGCAGACTGAGCACAGACCAAACCCTGTGACCTTTGTTTTCCAACCCGCAGAAGAAGGCGGCGGCGGCGGGCAACGCTTCTGCAAAGAAGGCATGCTCGACGGGAGTGCCGGCGGTGGACTCGGACCAAAGGTCGGAAGCATCTATGGCTTGCACGGCTGGCCCAGCCAGGGAGTTGGCACGGTCATAACACGCCCCGGGCCGTTGATGGCTTCGACCGATGAGTTTTTGATTACCGTGCGCGGCAAGGGCGGGCACGCGGCTTGGCCCCACCTGACCAATGACCCGGTCGTTGCCGCCTGCGCAATTGTTACGAGTATGCAAACAATTGTGAGCAGATCGACAAGCCCGGTGGATTCTGTGGTCTGCACGATCGGGCGCATCGCCGGCGGCACGGTCGACAATGTCATTCCCGAAGCCGTCGAAATCGAAGGAACAACTCGCGCACTGACCGCAGAGATGCGAATGCTCGCAGAAGAYCGAGTCCGTGAAATATCACTGCACATCGCCAAAGCGCACGGCTGCACGATCGACATCCACTGGAATGTCGGCTACCCGGTTGTGAAGAATGACGCGGAACTGGTCGAGCGTTTTGTGCCGCTGGCCGAGCAGATTTTGGGCAAAGCGAATGTACTCCACGCGGAAACCCCGGTGATGGGCGGCGAGGACTTTGCCTACTACGCCGAGCACATCCCCGCGTGTTTTTACTTCCTCGGGCTTAGGCCCGAAGGCGTAACCGAGTTCCCCGAGTTGCACACGCCGAGGTTCGATTTCAACGACGACGCGATCCCGGTTGGTGTTGAGATGATGACAAGGCTCGCGCTCGACGAGAGCTGAGTGACTTTCGCCCTGTGCCACGATCTGTTCTTACAGGTCAGTGGCACGGGAATAGGAATTAGAGGGCGATGTCTGCGAGGCCTGCGATTCCGAGGAGGAGGCTTGCCATGCCGTTGAGGGTGAAGAATGCCATGTCGAGGCCGGATTTTCCGCGTTTGGCGAGGATGGCGTGCTCGGCGACGAGCAGGCCGGCGACCGGGGCGAGGCCCGCGAACAAGAAGATGTAGGTCAGGCGTGGCTCGAAGTACCAGCCGGCKGCGAGCGAGGTGAACGCGAGAGTGTGCATRGTTCTGCTGACCCAGATCGCGCGCTGCCAGCCGAGTTTGGCGGGGACAGAGTGGAGGCCKGTGGCTTGGTCGTGCTCGAGGTCTTGCAGCGCGTAGATGAYGTCAAAGCCGGCGACCCAGAGCATGACGAACGCGGCGATGCACCAGATCGCGGGCGAGGCGGTGAGGTACGCCGGGTCGATGGCGATGACGGCGGCGACGGGGCTGAGCGCCAGCGCGGCACCGAGGAAGAAGTGGCAGAGTGCGGTGAAGCGTTTGGTGTAGCTGTAGAGCGCGATGAACCCGAGCACGGGGATGCAGAAGTAGGCCGGCCACGGGTTGCCAAGCAGGGGCCAGAACGCGGTGGCGAGGATGCAGAAGACGAGTGCAGAGCCGAGCGCGATGAGCCAGCCGTCGCGGGGGGAGAGGCGGCCGCTGGCGATGGCGCGGCCTTTGGTGCGCGGGTTGTCGGCGTCGAGTTTGTGGTCGGCGAGGCGGTTGATGAGCATCGCCCATGTCCGGGCGGCAACCATGCACGCGACGATGAGCGCGAGCTGGATGGCGAGTGTGCCAAGGGGCGCGGAGAAGTCGGCGGCGAGTGCTGCGCCGAGGATCGCAAACGGGAGCGCAAAGACGGAGTGGGCGAGCTTGATGTCGCTGGCGGCGATTGCGAAGCGGGATTTGGTTGAAGAGGTTGAAGAGGTTGAGGAGGGCATGGGAGAGGCTAGGTGGTGCAAGAGACGGGTGGGACTTGGTTTATTTTCGTATGCAAAAAGCTAGAGCTTGACTCGGCGTAGGCGGAGTGCGTTGGCGATTACGGAGACGGAACTGAGGCTCATGGCGACGGCTGCGATGAGTGGGCTGAGCAGTGCTCGTTCGCCAAAGAGCGGGTAGAGCACGCCGGCAGCAACGGGTACGCCGGCTGCGTTGTAGACGAATGCAAAGAAGAGGTTTTGCCGGATATTGCGCATTGTGGAAGTGCTGAGCTTTCGTGCGCGGATGAGGCCGCGGAGGTCGCCGCCAATGAGTGTGATGCCTGCGCTTTCGATCGCTACGCCTGAGCCGGTGCCCATCGCTATTCCGATATCTGCTTGTGCAAGAGCTGGGGCATCGTTGACACCATCGCCGGCCATTGCAACGCGCTCGCCCATGCTTTGAAACTCTTTGATGACATCGGCTTTTTGTTGGGGGAGGACATCGGCTTTGACTTCATCGATATCGAGTTTGGCTGCGATGGCGCGGGCCGTGGTTTCGTTGTCTCCGGTGAGCATGACTACACGCAGGCCGAGCTTGTGCATCGCTGCGATTGCGCCGGGGGTTGATTCTTTGATGGGGTCGGCGACGGCGATCATTCCTGCAAGTTGTCCGCTGACTGCGATCAGCATCGCGGTTTGCCCTTGCTTTCTTGCTTCGTCGGCAGCGGCCTGGAGTGGAGAGGGATCGACCTTCATCGCGAGCATCATCTTGGGAGATCCGATTCCGATTTTGATACCATCGACGGTGGCTTTGATGCCTTTGCCGGTGACCGATTCGAAGTCTTGAACTTCCATCGGGTCAACTCCACGGTCGACTGCGCCGCTGACAATGGCGCTTGCCAGCGGGTGTTCGCTCGAGCGTTCGGCGGCTGCGATCAGTGAGAGCATGTGCCGTTCGTTGACACCATCAACGGATTGCACATCGACGAGCTTTGGTTTGCCTTCGGTGAGTGTGCCGGTTTTGTCGACGACGATGGTCGTGATTTTCTCGAATATTTCGAGGGCTTCGGCGTCTTTGATAAGGACGCCGTTTTTGGCGCCTTTGCCTGCTGCGACCATGATGGACATCGGTGTTGCAAGCCCGAGCGCGCAGGGGCAGGCGATAATGAGGACTGCGATCGAGGCGATCAGTGCGTAGGCCATGGCCGGGGGTGGGCCGAGGATTGACCAGACAACAAAGGAAATCACGGCGATCACAATCACGGCGGGCACGAACCACGACGCGATGGCATCGACGAGTTTTTGGATTGGAGCGCGTGAGCGCTGTGCATCGGCGACCATTTGTACGATCTGCGCGAGCATTGTTTCGGAGCCGACGCGTTCGACCTGCATGACAAACGATCCGGTCATGTTGACCGTGCCGCCGGTGACCTGGGTGCCCGGGTCTTTGACGACTGGCATGGGCTCACCGGTGATCATGGATTCATCAACGGTGCTCTTTCCTTCGACTACAGCGCCGTCGATTGGGATCTTGTCTCCCGGTCGGACTCTGACGCGGTCGCCTGCTTTGAGTTGCTCGACGGGTACCTCCGTGTCGGTGTTGTCGTCACCGATGAGCATTGCTGTCGGGGGGGCCAGTTCGAGGAGTTCACGGATCGCCGACCCGGTTTGTGAGCGGGCGCGGAGTTCGAGCACCTGGCCCAGCAGCACGAGCATTGTGATGAACGCGGCGGCCTCGAAGTAGACGGCGACGAGTCCGGATTCGTTTCGAAAAGCATTTGGGAATATTTCTGGAGCAAAGGTGGCAACCACGCTGAAGACATACGCCACCCCGACACCCATGCCGACGAGTGTGAACATGTTTGGGCTTTTGTTTTTGACCGACTGTATTGCTCGTACAAAGAAGGGCCACGCGCAATAGAGAATTACGGGCGTGGCAAGCAGCAGTTCGCTCCACCGGGCCGCGGCGTGCCCCATGAGTTTGTCAACGGGTTGGCTGGGGAGGAGGTTGCCCATCGCAATAAAGAGCAGGGGGAGCGTAAAGACCGCGGACACAATAAACCTGCGTGTCATGTCCCGGAGTTCGCTGTCGTCTTGCTCGGCAGAGGCATCGATTGGTTCCAGAGCCATTCCGCATTTGGGGCACGAGCCGGGGCCGATCTGCTGGACTTCCGGGTGCATCGGGCAGGTGTATGTCGCGTCTTTGGGCGCGTTTGGTGCGGGCCGATCTTTGGCTGGTGTGATGTAGTGTTGTGGGTCGTTCTTGAATTTTGTGGCACATGAATCGCTACAAAAGTAGAAGGTTTGGTTTTGATAGTTGTAGTGTTCGGCAGAGTTGCTTGGATCTATTCCCATGCCGCAGACAGGATCGACGGCGGGGTCGTGGTCTTTGTTTTTCATTGTGTCATTGTACTGTGCTGGTGAGTTTGATGTCACCGGCGGCGATGGCGAGGCTGGTTTTGTGGAATAGGTGTAGCGGTGCGATCATTGTAGGATGGGCGGCGGGACGCCGCCCCCACAAGATGGGGAAATCATGGGCGCGGGGGTGTGCCTTAGAACCCACACCCTTCGTTGAATGCGGCGATCCATGCGGTGAAGTCGGTGGGTTCTAGGGAGCCGTTGTTGTTCATGTCGGCTCGTGGGTCGTTGTTGGTGTAGTGCATGAGCCAGGCGAGGAAGTCGTCGGTGTCTAGCCGGAAGTTGTCGTCTTGGTCTGCGGGGCAGAGGATCTCGGTGCCCATGAAACGCAGGGCAAAGCCGGTGAGTGTGTGGGTGTCTTGGGCGGCGAGGTCGGCGATGGTGAGGGTCCATGTGCCGATTGAGCGTTCGTCCCAGTGGCGGACGCTGTAGAAGGTGTGGTCGATGTTGTCGGCTGAGTTTGAGTGGTTGGTGTGGATGATAGATTCTGTTCCACTCGGGCTTGTGAGCGTTATTTGCAGGTCGCCGATGAATGTGCCGGTGGCGTTGATGTCGATGGCGACATGTTCGATGATCATGTCGGTGGGGACTTGGATCAAGACGCTTGCGCCGAGCGGGTCGTTGTCTGGGATGTCGATGACTGGGTGGATGGAGCCGCCGTCGAGCATGAAGAGCGGGGCGACTGGTTGCCAGTTGAGCGCGGCCTCGACCATGAGGGCGGCGTCGAGTTGTCCGAAGCCGTAGCTGTAGTTGATGTCGTGGCCGGCGGCGTTTGTTGTCCAGTCGGAGTTGTCGGTATCGACGGCTTTTGCGGTATTGACGACGAGGTGCTGTGCGTCGCGCCAGGTGAGGTTTGGGTTGGCCTGGAGGCAGAGGGCGAGAGCGCCCGATGCGAGGGGGGCGGCGGCGCTGGTGCCGCCGAAGTTGAAGGTGTATGGGGCTGCGGATGAGTTTGACGGCGCGACGATGTTGCGTCCGTTGCCGTGGGAGTAGGTGACTGCGAAGAGGGATGATCCTCGTTCGCTGTAGGGGGCGTGCTGGGCGAGGTTGCCGATGGCTCCGATGGCGATGGTGTATGGGCTTGCGGCGTATGGGTCGTATTCGATGCGGTCGTTTGCGCCGCCGTTGCCGCCGGCCCATGTGAAGATGGTTCCTTTGCCGTTGCGTCCGGTTGTTGTTGCTTCGATGATGGCATCGTTTTCGATGTCTGAGATGCTGTGGAGGTTGCCGTTGTCGCTTGGTCCCCACGAGTTGTTTTTGATGTCGTTGATGTCGTTGCGGTGGGCGAAAGCTGCTGCGTTGACGACGGGGTCGCCGGGGGGGCTGAAGAAGAGTTGGCTGTGTGTTGCGTCGTAGGCGAGGCCGGCGGCACCTTCGTTGTTGTCACCGATGGCGCAGGCAACACCGGCGACGGCTGTGCCGTGGAACGATGATTGGCCTGGTTGGCCGGCGGTGTTGTTGCGCTGTGGGCCGAGGTCTGGGTGGAACGACCAGACACCCGAGTCGATGATGCCGATGTTGATGCCTTGGCCGGTGTATCCCATTTTCCAGGCGGCTTGTGCGTTGATGTCGTTGCCTTCTTGGTCTTCGTTGAAGAGGTGCCAGGCGAAGTCGTAGAAGGTGTCGTTGAGCGGGTTGCGGATGGACATGGGCGTGCGCGCTTCGACGGCTGCGCTGGCGATGCCGGGGGTGTTGGTGAGTGATTGGGTGAGTGCGGATGCGGCGCGGATGTTTGCGGTGTCGATGGTGATGTAGCCGGCGGCTGCGGGGGTGATGGCAAAGCCGGCGGCGCGGAGGTCGGCSATYGNMKSCKKSGWWWGCKTKSWTGAYSASGSKGYYSRTGMSSKTKWSKRTWTGGNNGGSSCRSTSRCSSGCWTNRCCGNNSKKGRGMGNGYCGNCKGNTCGTTGCGAGGGATTGCTTGGCTAGGGGCGATTCGATGATGAGGGATTTGGCGCCCATTGATGTGATGATGCGGTCGGCTTGCTCGGGCTGGGGCGCGCCGAGGCTTTGCTGGGCAGCGGCTTGGCCCGCGAGGGAAATGATGATGAGGGCAGCGGCGTAGTGGCGCGGGTGCATGGGCTGGTCTCCGGCGATGGGCAGAGGCAAGGAATTGGCCGGGCGCAATGATCGCCGGGGCAAGAGTCTGTACGCTTGAGTGTGCGCCACTGTTGCCCTTGGTGCCAGAGGATTCGGGGAAACAGGGACGGATTGGGTGGTTTCAGGTGTGGTCGAGTAGTTGGGGTCGGTGTTTATCGGGGTTTACGGGCAGGTGATGTTGATGATGCCGCTGGCGTTGTCGAAGTCGATCTCGTTGTTTGGGGCGCCCGCGGGTGCTGGGCAGTTTGAGCCGCCGGCGACGATGAAGCGGTAGGTGTTGTCTGTGTGTTCAGAGACGAACCGAACATATGGGTTGCTGACGACGATGGCGCATTTGAGCGCGCCGTCAACCGGGCGGAGTCTCCATTGGCCGGGGCCAAAGCTTGCGGGTGCGACGGCTCGGACGACGATGGTGCGTGAGCCTTCGGGTTCTTCTGTTGGGGCCTCGACGGTGAACTCTGTTGAGCGGTCGGTCCAGGTTTGTGCGYCGTCGGCGAGGTGCTCGACGATCATGAGCATGGGTGCGTTTGTTGCGTAGACCGGGCCGAAGAAACGCGGGGCGACCGCGACGAGGAGTTCGTTGCTTTCGAGCGTGACGGTTGCGTTGTGGACTGGGAAGGATTCGGTTTGGTGGAAGTTGAATGGTGCAACGCCGACGGCTCCGCCGCCGAACTCGGCGAATGGTGTTGTGTAGTGCTTTGAGTTGAAGGTGACTGTTTGCGGTGATGATGTTCCGATGGTGACCATTGCGGGTTCGTTGAAGTCTGTGGCGTTGCCCTTGCCGATGATGATCTGTCCGGCGAGGGCTTGGTTTGAGCGGATGAGGATTTCGCCTGCTGGGAATGATGTGTTGGTTCTTGCGATGATTCCTGTGACGAAGAGTGCGTTTTGGGTGAGTGTGCCGCCGATGTCGATTTCGGGTCCGTTTTGGTATTCGTTTCTCATTCCGTTGGTGAAGATCATTTCGCCGTCGAGGTTTCCTGCGATAAAGACGCGGCAAGGTGATTGGTTGTTGCCGCCGAAGCTGGTGAGTGTGCGTGCGCGGAATGTGCCGGTGTAGTCTCCGGTGCGGGTGGTCAGGCTTGCGATGAAGCCGGGGATTGTTGGGTTTGTTTCGAGGTCGATGTTGGCGTGTATGGCGTTTGCGGTGATGTTYMKKMMRGMSMYYGCKKYGRKSAKKMSSSCRWSSSAGSCGRGSYTGMYKRKKKCKYCTKKKRCGGTGWTGWKWTCTATTGCGAAAGAGAGGACGGGCGCGGATGCGTGGATGAGCGGTCTGCCTTGTGCGCCGATGCTGCCGTCGACTTGGATGTATGCGATGTTTCCGTTGAGTGCTGAGATGTTGCCGTTGAGGTCGCCGGTGATTGTGACTGGGCCGATGTTTCCGCGGTAGGCGGCGACGGAGCCGTTGGGTGTGATGGAGCCGCCGATATTGATCGCGCCGATATTTGGAGCTGAGCCTGATTGGTCTCCCCAGTGGACGACGGGGGCATCGAGGTCGCCGGCGAGGTCGAGTCGGATGAGTTGGTGTGTGTCGATGCCGGGGCCGGTGATGGTGTGGGCGCGGATCTGGACGCGTGTTTTTTCGTTTGTGGTGATGCCTGCGAGTGTTCGGCATGCGATGGGGCTGACTGGGGCGTTTTGGTTGGTGGCGGGGAGGAGCGGTTTGCCGAGGATGAGTGTTGGGATGTGGTTTGGCTGGGTGTTGAGCGTGACGAGGCCGATGTCGGTGTTTGTTGGGTCGTCAGTAMAGACGCGGATGGTGGCGCTGTTGGTGATGTTGATGAGGATGTCGGAGCCTGATGGGAGCCCGGTTTCGCCGGCGTCTTGGTTTGGGAATCCGGGGAGTGCAGCCCAGCCGTCGCCGGGGTTTGAGCTTGCATAGAACTCGGCGTAAATGCTTTGAGCGTGTGCTGTTGGGGTGAACAGGACAGCCGAGGCTGTCAGTGCGAGACGGATCTTTGGATTCTGCATGCCTATCTCCAGTTTGGTTTAGCGTGCGCCGTTGGCAGGGTTTGGCCGGCTGGGTTGGTGATTGGGTGCAAGAAAGAGATTTTTTTGGCTGCGTTGTGCGGGTTGGGCAGGTTGGGTAGGCGGAAGATCGGACGCTTAGAGCCCTCCCTGTCAAGTTGTAGCGGGTGGCCCGTGCCACTGACCTGTCCTCAGGTCAGTGCTCTTTGTATTTTCTAGGGAGCACYGACCCGAAGACGGGTCAGTGGCACGAAATGCATAAGTCCCAAACGCTACAACTA
>NVSP01000080.1 GCA_002732755.1 Phycisphaera sp. | reverse complement strand
GCACAAGCTGGATTTGCCGTTTATCGTGCTTGCGACACAGAACCCGATCGAGCAGGAGGGGACCTACCCGCTGCCCGAGGCGCAGATGGACCGGTTCATCTTTAAGATTAATCTTGGGTACAATAAGCTCGATGACCTGATGACGATTATTGATCGGACAACGGGTGCCGAGACGCCCAAGGTGAGCAAGCTTTTCAACGGGCCACAGATTCTTGAAGCGCAGCATCTGATCCGCTCGGTCGTGGTCGCGCCGCATGTCAAGCAGTACGCGGCGAGGCTGGTTCTTGCGACACACCCCGAGGGCGAGTTCGCTGGTGGCAGCAGCAGCGCGACGAACCGGTATGTGCGGTGTGGCGCTTCGCCCCGTGGTGCGCAGGCACTAATCCTTGGTGCCAAGGTCCGCGCGGTGACGGATGGCAGGTACCATGTCGGCAACGACGACATCAAGCACATCGCCAAGCTCGCGCTTCGGCACAGGCTGATCCTGAACTTCGAGGCCGAGGCGGATCGCGTTGACCCGGACACGATCGTGGAAGAGATCTTGAAGATGACGCCGACGGAACCGGTGGGGGTGGGGGCGTGAAGTGGTGTGGAAAAATAACCAGCRTCAGTGTTGCTATGGTGGCTTGTTCACTTCAGTTGGCGATGACACCTGCGAAATTTTCTACCGCCCCGCATCAAGCTGTGCCGGCTGATCGTCTTATTCAGAATATAACTGCCCATGTTGCGGGGCATCCTGACGATTTGGGTGCAAGATATGCACTCGGTCGTGCACACGCAACTGTTGTGGCACACACTACATCAGAGGTTCGTGGGTATTACCGTGTGCCCACAATCAAAGAATTCGCAACTGCCCGTAGAAGCCGAATTATTGTCGAGATGGAGCACCGGCAGACGGGGCTAAAGAAAGACACCGAACTCGATTGCACTCAGCTTGCACAGCATGCGATGCTTGCAATCGAACAGTTTCGAATACTCATCGCTGGTTCGCCGGAAGACCCAGAGGTGTGGCTTTCGTATGCATACTTGCTAACAAGTGTGCAGGGCATGGTTGGTGAGATGCCAATGTTCTCCCTCTACCGCGACATGGACAAGGAACTCGCAGGCAACTCATATGAAATATTGGAAAGAGCAATCGAAGAATACAAGGACGACGATCCCGTTGAGAGTGAGCTGATTCCAGATCTGCAATCTGGTAATTTGGTTTTATATCGCTTTGGTAACATTGATCCAGATATTCAAATTGTGGCTATGCAAATGGTGCTGCATGACCCCTACTTTGCTGGTAATATACACGCCGAGGTGACGGATTTGATCCAAGAGCATCTGCGTGCGTTAGCTTTGCAGTTTTATTTTAAAGCCGCCATGTATGGGTTTGATGGAGATGTTTCTGGTCAACGGGTTCGTGTCGCGAGGATTGACAAAATTGTTTCGTATGAAGCCGCTGCCTCATATCTCGCATTTCGCAAAGAGTGGTGGGGCGATCTTGAAGAGGATGAGTACACCAAGCAAGCTAAAATGATAGTTTCATTGACGAAGGATCTGCCGCCACACGCTATCACTCCCATCATCTTCTCCCTCAACAAACCCGCCTCTCTCGAATCCCTCCTCGCTCCCGAAACAACTGTCACCTTCGACCTCGATGGCACGGGGCGCGATCAGGCTTGGCCTTGGGTTTCGCCGGAGACTGCGATTTTGGTGTGGGACCCGGAGGAGTCGGGCGAGATCACATCGGGGCGGCAGCTCTTTGGCAGCGTGTCGTGGTGGCTCTTCTTTGACGACGGCTACCGSGCRCTCGATGCGCTCGACGACAACCGCGACGGCGARCTTGCSGGCGATGAGCTGCCGGGCCTTGCAATCTGGACCGACATCAACAGCAACGGCGTGAGCGATCCGGGCGAGGTTGTYCCGATYGCCMAGACGGGYATCGARGCGATCTCRTGYCGRCAGACTGACACMGAGCTTGGCATGCCYGCGAACTATTCGGGCTTGCGTATGACGGATGGTCGTGTGCTGCCGACATATGACTGGGTGGCTGAGGAAGTTGGGGGTGAACGATGAAAACAGAGGATCGTGCTGTTCTGGTGTGGTATAGGTTGGTGGTGGCAAGCGCTACTGGCGAAAGTATGACCTATGGGCAAGTGGCAAAGGATACCGGAGCCTCAGCYCRGAGYCTTGGTTCGTGTCTACGACCGATTCAGCGGTACTGCGCTTCACGAGAGTTACCGCTGTTGTCTGCGATTGTTGTGAACAGTCAATCGGGCAAGCCAGGTAGCGGTTTTGGCTCGACACAAGATGTAGCGAATCAACAAAAGAGCGTATTTTGTCATGATTGGCTTAGGACAAGAACGCCTGAACCTGCTGATATGTCGCACTACTTGGATTCAGTTGCCGCGAATCCGATTGCCGATCAAGAGGACTAATGCTCCGAACCCCCTCCCAAACCCGGCCCGCGTCGCTCGAGGATCTGCTCGATACCAAGCTGCTTGCGCGGTTAGACGCGATGGACATCTCAAGCCGGAAGATCTTTCGTGGCAAGCTCAAGGGTGAGCGGCGGTCGAAGAAGCGGGGCGAGAGCGTTGAGTTTGCGGATCATCGGCCGTATGTCATGGGCGATGATCTTCGGCACATYGACTGGAATGTCTTTGGGCGGCTCGAYACAYTSTTCATGAARYTGTTCATGGAAGAAGAAGAYCTGAGTYTRCAYCTCGTGCTCGATTGCAGCGCGAGCWSYGACACGGGCGAGCCGAACAAGYTGCTGTTTATGCAGCGGGTGGCGATGGCGMTSGGGTAYATMGGGYTGGTCAAGTACAACCGCGTCGCTGTGAGCGCGATCGGGGCGAGCCTAGGTGATGAGGGCGAGCCGGACCTTGTGCAGTCGCTGCGTGACCTGCGTGGCAAACGCCGGGTGCATGATTTRTCGCGGTTTATCTGYGATATTCGGCCGGAAGTTGGCGGSGMYGARRGCGRGKCGGCGTCGTTTAGCGAGGCTTGCAAACACATCGCGATGTCGCGGCGAGGCAAGGGCATCATGGTCATCATGAGTGATATGCTCATCAAAGAAGGATATGAAGAAGGCTTGCGGATGCTCGTCGGCCACGGCTACGACCTCTTTATCATCCAGACGCTCAGCCCGGCGGAACTCGACCCGCAGATCACGGGCGATCTGCGACTCAAAGACATCGAAGACGGCGACCGCGCCGAGATCACCATGTCTGCGCCGCTCTTAAAGAAGTACAAGAAGACGCTGGCGGCGTACACGAACCAACTCCGCGATTTCTGCGCACGGCGCGAGATCATGCTCGTCACCGTGCCGARCANCRCCGANNTYGACACGMTGSTGCTMGACYACCTGCGCAGGCGGGGGGTGGTGAAGTGATCCGGGTGTATGCGGCTTTGATGCTGGTGTGTTGTGCGACGGGTTGTAGTGTCAACAATTCGCGCATGAATATGTATCTGACCACTGATGAGATACAGCGGGCGATCGATGAGCGGTATTGCGCGGGGATGTCGGTCGAGGCTGTTGTTGAGCAGATCGAGACAGATGAGTTGGTGTACTTTGTCACAGGTGATGAGCCGAGCCGTGAAGTGGAAGCGAGGCTGCTGCCCGCTGGTTTGATTCGCCAAACCAACCCGGAGTTTGGGCGATTGCTGTTTGGGTTTGAGGATGGCGAGTTGGCCTCTGCTGTCTATGGCACGCCGATCGAGAATGGAAACCGGTGGGACTACACGCGGTACCGGCTTGAAGATTGCGAAGCGACTAGCCTGCGCACAGGAAGCGAGGGGACGCCATGACTTGGCTGACTCCTGGGCTTGGGCTGCTGGCGGCGGCGATCGCGGTGCCGACGCTTTTGATTCTGTATTTTCTAAAACTGAGACGAAAGGATGTCGAGGTTTCTTCGACGCTGCTCTGGAAACGCACGGTGCAGGACATGCAGGCCAACGCGCCGTTCCAGAAACTCCGGCGGAATCTGTTGCTGTTTTTGCAACTCTTGATACTTGCGGCGTGCTTGTTTGCGATCGCCCAGCCGGAGCTTTCGGCGGAGACGATCACGGGCAACCGGCATGTCATTATGATCGACAGGTCCGCGTCGATGCAAGCATTTGATGGGATTTGGAAGGGCGAAACGGTCACCCGGCTCGAACAAGCCAAACGCGAGGCGATCGCATTTGTTGATGCGCTCGCTGAGCCGACATGGCTCGATGGCGTGATGGGCGGTGCCGATGCGGGTGCGGATAAGGCGACGGTGATTACGTTTGATAGCCAGGGCGGCATCCGCCAGCCGATGACCGCGGACAAGGGGCTTTTGCGTTCGGCGATTGAATCGATCGAGCCGAGTGATGCGCCGACGGCCGCGGCGCAGGCCTACCGGCTCGCGATTGCGCAGGCGCCGCCAAGGTCCGTCCCCGATCGCGACGGCACGCTGATAAAGCTTCCGCCGGCGGTGGGGACGGTTCATCTGTGGACCGATGGCAAGATCGCAGACGCGGGGGATGTCATCCCCGGCCCCGAGGATGTTGTGTTGTACAACCGTGTTGGTGATGAGAACGCGGTAAATATCGGAATTACAGGGCTTCGCGCCGTGCGGTCGTACGAGAACCCGCGCGAGCTTTCGATCTTTGTTGGATTGAGCAACACAGACACGAAGCAGCGAACGGTTGATGTGCAGTTCATCGTCAACGGTGCGCTAGCAAGTGTGCGGTCGGTGGAGATCGCAGCCGCCGAGGGCGCGGTGTCCCAGGGGCGGAGCCTGCCGGGCACGGGCGGCGTGGTGTTCAAGCTGGACCGTTCAGCGGGCGCGGTTGTCGAGGTGCGCACGAAATCGACCGACGGGGGCGAGGATTTGCTCGCCGGTGACAACACGGGCTGGGTGGTCGTGCCGCCGTCGAAGCGGCTGCGGGTTGCGTTGGTGTCCACGGATGATTTCTTTACAACGCTTGCGTTGGAGGGTTTGCCCTTCGGCGAGTTGGTGCAGCTTTCGCCAGATGAGTACGCGGCGATGGGCGGCGGCGCTTCGCAGTTTGATGTTGTGCTGCTCGATGGGTGGCTCCCGGAGGGGCCGCTTTCTGCGGGGAACTACCTGATTCTTGGCGGCGTGCCGACAGGATTTGGGTTGACAGTGAAAGGTGAGGAATCGATATCGGAGATCGTCGATTGGAACGAAGAGCACCCGGTGATGGCGGACCTTGAGTTGGGCGGGCGGGTCACGATTCCAAAGTCGAAGGCGGTCGAAGTAGAGCAAGGGGCGGCGGTCGAGGTGCTTGCGGAGACGAACCTCGGGCCGGTGATCTTTGATGTCAGCACGGGCTCGACGCGGGCGATTGTTCTTGCGTTCGACCCGGATGCGACGACCTGGCCGTTCGATGTGAGTTATGTCGTCTTCCACGCGGCGGCGATCAATTCACTCGGCGGTGTAATCGGGAGCGCGTCCGCCGGGACGGTCCGGCCCGGCGGCACACTCTCTGAACGTCTGCCAATCGGCGCGCGCAATGTCAGACTTGCAATTCCAAATGCACCGGATGTCACGCTCGTACCTGCGTCCGATGGGCGCGTTGCCTATGGACCGATCCCCCGGGCGGGCGTCTACGCCTTGACATGGAATGGCCCGGCTGGCATTACCGATGAGTTTGAAGACGGGACCGCCACACGCCGCGTCGCGGTCAATTTGCTAGATCCATCGGAATCTGACATCCGAAGTACTGCGGTATTGCCCTTCGCCTCGGGCGATGTTGTCGCATCTGCGACCGGTTCGGCGCAGACGCCACGCCGGCTCTGGCCTTGGCTTTTGCTAGCGGCACTTGCGATCAGCATGTTCGAGTGGTGGATCTACAATCGCCGCGTGTACCTATGAAATGGTTCGCGATTATCTTGGCGGTGTGTGTTGTTGCGTTTGGTGTCTGTGCACAGCCGAATGCCGAAGCAGACGAAATAGATGAGGTCCGGGTGTACGCGGACTTTGGGTTTACGAATGTCGTGCCCGGAAGTCGGCACGGGCCGGTGCGGGTTTGGGTGCAGGCGCAGAGCGACGACATCTCGGGGCATATCGAGTTCACACACACCGGCGAGAACGGTACAGTTGGGCGCATTGTTGCGCCGGTTGATGTCGCTGCGGGCGGGTTGACATCGGTTTCAATTGTTGCGCCTATCTCGGTGTGGACCGAATCGATCGTGGTCACGCTTCGCAGCAGCAGTGGCGCTCGGCTTGCGGAAGTGAACTACGCGAGTTTGCCGGATTCGAGCGAGTTACAGATCACGCCGCCGCTGCTCGCATCGCAAGAGATCCTGCTCTCGGCGACCTCTCGATGTTCCACTGTGCATATCGCAGAGAAACTCGTTGAGCTGTCGATAACCGAGAGTGRAAATCTCACAGTTGCGGAGAAAGGTGGAATATCGGGGCTTGCCCAATGGCAKCGCCAGATGTTYGTGTTTTCAAATTGCRTYGGRGCGAGYGAACRSGCMGAAARRYTGCCGCTYTCRCARATGGCGTACGARGGRGTGCTTGCGGTCGTWGTSGATTCGACGACRGCCARGGATGCCGACCCGCGMGCTATCGCCGCGYTGCACCGCTGGGTKTTGGGCGGCGGGCGGCTGGTTGTTCTTGCCGACATGCCCGGCGAACTCTGGCGACGATGGCTTCCGCCAACAGTGCCAGCGGGTTCGATTAGCCTTGGAAACCAGCAGCAAATCGATATCCCGCAGCAACTCGCCGAGTTTACAGATCAACCTATGTCGCGCACGCTGACCGCCCGGCCGATCCGGCTTGCGCTGCCTGCGATCGATGCGGGTTGGCAATCGCGGTGGACGATCGGTGATGATGCGCTGCTCGCAGAGGGGCCGGCGGGGTTTGGCTGGGTGACCGTTGTCTCGGTACACCCGAACACTGTTGCTCCCATGGGACTAGCAACCAGCTCGCGCGTATGGGCCGATGCCTTGCGAGCTGCGTGCGATGCGGTGTATATGAAAGATAGCAGCGCCCGCGCCATTCAGGTCGGCAGCAGAGGCTGGCGGAACCATGGCTTTACCAAGGAAGTCCCGGTCTATGTGTTCGATGCGATCAGCACCGCAGCGCCGATCGGAAACGCGGCGATTGTTCTTGTCGCGGCGGTGACGGTGTCGCTCGCGTTGGCGCTCGGCCCGGTTGATTTTTTAATACTTAAATTCTTGAAACTCAGACACCTTGCTTGGCTGAGCGCTCTGCTGTGGATTGGGCTGGCTTCTATTTTTGGGATCGTCATGCCCGACAGGCTGCGCGCCGGGCCATCGTCAATAGCGAGGCTCTCGGTTGTTGATCAGCTCGTCGTCAACGAGGCACTTACTGGCGGTGCATCTCATCCACAGAACGCCGCGATTGCGCAACTGCCAGCAGAACTGCGGGCGTGGCGGCTTGGGTTTACCAATATCTTCTCAGGGTCACGCGGCACGATCGCGGTCGATGCCCCGGGATCTGGAGCACATTGGTCTGAGTATTCAGAGTTTGGGAGTGCAGGGGTTGTAAGCAGACCGCTCACAGTTGTGCAGCGGCCAAGATCGGGCGGGCTTGAGGCGATCCGGTCGTCGGCACCCCTTGCGATCCGGCCCGGCGTGTGGACATCCAAGGTGTACACGGATACCGGCCCGGTTCGATCAGGGCTTGATGTGTCTCTTGCACCGACCGAACGTGGGTGGCATGTAACAATATTGGGGCTTGGCGCGCCATCTAGGATTCTTGCAGGTCAGCTTCGGGTCGGTCAGCGGTACTACTCAATCAAGCCGCGTTCTGCTGTGATTGGCGGCGAACCGGTAAGCATCGATCTAGATAACGACTTCGCAACAGATGGACCGCTCGGCAACTACAGCGAGTTTGATGATGCCGACAACGCGCGTCGGTATATCCATAGTATGTATTACAATAGAACACTGGGTGAAATCAGGCCGTACATGCTTCAGTCGTTACCCGGTCCGACAGAGCGCAGCCCCGCTTGCGAGCGTCTGCTTCAGACCGGGCGGTACGCGATGCTCGAACTCTTTGTGACGGACCAGCCGCTGGATGTGGCGATGTCGGCCGGCGATCTTGTCACACAGCAATCTACGATGTATCGGCTCATGATTCCTATTGAAGGAGACCCGTTCGGTGATTGAGGTCAAAGGCGTTACAAAGAAGTTTGGCAAGCTCGTCGCGGTCGATGATGTGTCGCTGACCGTCGGCCCGGGCGAGGTGTACGGGTTCATCGGGCCAAACGGTGCCGGCAAGAGCACGACCATGAAGGTGCTCGCGTGTCTGTTGACGCCGGACTCGGGCACCGCGTTGGTTGATGGTTTCGATGTGACCAAGGATGGCGACAAAATACGCCGAATCCTCGGGTATATGCCCGATGTGCTGGGTGTGTACGACGACCTGACCGTCGAGGAATACCTGCATTTCTTTGCATCGGCGTTTGGTCTTCCACGAAAGAACCGTAAGGGCACCATCGCTGGTGTGCTCGAATTGACCGATCTTACTGAGAAGAAACAATCGATGGTCGATAGCCTGTCGCGTGGCATGAAGCAGCGCCTCGGTATTGCGCGAGTGCTTGTCCATGACCCAAAGGTCTTGCTGCTCGATGAACCGGCCAGCGGTCTCGATCCGCTGGCGCGCATCGAGATGCGAGAGCTGCTCACTGAGTTAGCGCGAATGGGCAAGGCGCTCATCGTGTCGAGCCACATTCTCTCGGAGCTTGGCGAAATGGCAACATCCATCGGCATCATCGAGCGAGGTAAGCTGCTCTTCTCTGGGTCGATCGAGGACGCGTACAGGAAGATGGGTGTCGGCGATCGGGTCAGGGTCAAGATCGAAGAGCCGGATGAGATGCTCATCCCGGTGTGCGCAGCGATCAAAAACGATGCCCGTATCAGCTCAGCCGAGATCCAGAACAGCTCGCTTGTCATCGAGTTTGCACCAGGTCAGAAGAGYCATCACTTTCTCATTGAATTATTGATCGCAAAGAATATTCGGATCGCTTCGTTCACGCCCGAAACACCTCGGCTCGAAGACGCGTTCATGTCGCTGACAAAGGGACAGGTGCAGTGAGCATTGTGAAGAGGGCCATTTCACCGCTGATTTGGACCAAAAACATCCTGTACAGCCCGATCCTCCAGCGAGAACTCCGCGCCTCGGGGAGGCGTAAATCGACATACATCATCCGGTGTGGCTACGCGGTGCTCTTTGCGTTCGGGGCACTGCTTGCGATCACAACGATTATGTCCGGCATGGAGTACGATTCCGCAACGATGCGTTCGCAGAGCCTGAGTTCGCTCGCCGAGTCGATGGTGCTGTTTGTGGTTTGGTTCCAGTTCATCGCGATCGTGCTGCTAGCGCCGGCGATGACAAGTCCTTCTATTTGCGAAGAAAAACAGCGGGGGACGCTCGGCGCACTCATGACCACGCCGTTGACCGCAGCGCAGATGGTCGTTGGTAAAATGACCGGTCGGATGTACCAGGTGGTGCTCCTGACACTCATCAGCGCGCCGCTGCTGCTTGCGATCCGTGTGTTCGGTGGCGTGCCGRTCGAATGGATCGTGGCGTTCACATCTGTCACCCTGGCGGCTGCAATTCTTTCAGGTTCGCTCGGGATTCTGTTTGCAATGTGGCACGACCGATCCGGGCCCGCGGCGATTTTTGCGCTTCTCACGCTTGGGCTTATGTTCGCAGCACCACCGATGATATTGTTTGCGATCCAGCAGGCCGGGTTCGATAAGATCGAAGCGATGTTTGGAATATCTCAGGAGCAGTTTCTCAAACTGATGCCCTACGGCGCAGCTTCGTGCCCACCGGTTGCGCTCTTTTTGCTCATCCAGGAAGGCCCTGTGTCGTTTCGTATCCCGTTATTGGCGGGGACACCGTTAGATCGGACCTGGATGCTGTCCGTTGTCTACATGCTCGTCGTTGCCGCGGGTGTGCTGTGGGTTGCGTCGCTGTCGATGCGAAAGCTCTTGCTGCAATCATCTGGCGCGGCACCTGCTRCCGAGCCAAAGGAAGAAAAACAMGGCAAAAAACMGCRRAAWCGRAAGGGTGTGACGCGTCTGAAATCACATCCGATCTACTGGCGTGAGGCGCGKCGGGCTTGGCTTCCAAACATCTTTCAGCGCGCGGTGTTGGCGCTCGTGCTTGTCGTGCTGCTCGGCTTTGCGTACTTTAAGGTTGACCTTACCGAAACACCGATGCACATGCTGATCGGGTTTTCTGGGCTTGGTGTGCTCGTGCTCTGCTCGGCGGTGATCACCACGAGTTCGATCAACGGCGAACGCGTCGCCGACACATGGGATGCCTTGATGACCTCGCCGGTTTCGGGCAAAGATGTCATTCTTGGAAAGTA
>NVSP01000079.1 GCA_002732755.1 Phycisphaera sp. | reverse complement strand
GGCTGGGCGGCCTCGGATTCGAGAAGTTGGGTGAGGAGTTCTTGGGTGAATGTGAGCGGGTCGAGGGATGTCTTGGGTGATGCTGGCATGGGGGAGTATTGGTCAGCAGTCAGCACGAATGGAGGCTCGTCTGCGGGGTGCGTCAAATGGCATACCGCATAACTTGACATGTAGATAGATTATTCGGTAGTATTGGGTGAATCATGGTATCTCAAACCTCCCAATACGCGCTCAGAGCGGTCCTGTACCTCGCCTCAACGGGTGGGGGGCCGGTGGTCGCTCAGGACATTTCCGACACGACCGGCGTGCCCAAGGGCTATCTGCACAAGATCCTGCGCAGGCTCGGAAAAGCCGGGATTCTGCAGGCCCATCGCGGCGTGGGCGGCGGGTACGAGCTTGTCGGCAAGCCCTGTGACCTCTCGGTTGGCCAGATCCTCAAAGCGATCGAGCCCGCCCAGTCAAGCCGAAATGGTGAGCTTGGCGGCGAGAGCAACCCCGATGCGCTCCGGCGGCTCTTGATAGCAGCCCGGAAGAACCTCGACGCGATTTTCGAGTCCACGACGGTGCAGGATCTTCTCGACGACGATCTGGACACCCAGCCCGCGCAGATCTCGGCGTAAGCCGCTGAGCCGATCCCGGCACCCGCATGACATGCAGCCAGTCTGTACACTCCCGGTTCGCGGTATTTTTTCATCGCACACCTTGGGAAGGTACCACCAGYTATGAGCGATACGGCTTACAAGATCCTCGCGGTTGCCATCTACGCCTCGATCCTGCTCCTGATCGGCTATCTCGCATCAAAGCGGATGCACACGATCCGCGACTACTTCGCCTCGGGCAAGAACCTCGGGTTCTTCAATGTCGCCTTCTCGGCGCGCGCGACTGGTGAGAGCGCGTGGCTCCTGCTCGGATTGACGGGCATGGGGTGGTTCATCGGTGTGCAGGCGTTCTGGGTTGTGCTGGGTGAGATGATCGGTGTCGGCGGGGCGTGGCTTCTGATGTCGCGCCGGTTCAAACGGCTGACCGACCGCTATGACTCGATCACCGTGCCCGACTATCTCGAATCTCGATTCCGCGACAGCAGTCACTGGCTCCGGCTGATCGCAGCGGGTTCACTTTTGATTTTTGTTCCCATTTATGCCGGGGCGCAGGTCTTTGCCACGGGCACCGCGTTCCACGCCTTTCTTAACATGAATCACTTTCTCGGTGCAACTCTGGGCTTTGTGGTTGTGATGCTCTACATCACAAAGGGCGGGTTTACCGCGGTGGTCTGGTCGGATGTCTTTCAAGGCTCGCTCATGGTCATCGGCCTCGTGGTGATGCCGATCGTCGCGATTCTGCACATCGGCGGGTACGCGGACTTTGTGGGCATCATCGAGAAGATCGACCCGCACCTCCTCTCGTTGCACGGCCCGGGACCGGCTGACCCGGATTCTGGAGTCGTAGCCGCGAGTACGGGCGGTTGGTCGCTGCACACGATCGTTACCGTTGTCGGGCTTGCTGCGATCGGGATCGGGTTCTGGGGTTCGCCTCAGGTCTTTGTGCGGTATATCTCGATGAAGAATGAAAAGCAGATCCTGCCCGGCACAGTGACCGCGCTGACTTGGACGCTTCTTGCAGACTCTGGCGCGGTGTTGGTTGGCCTATTTGGTCGAGCGATCTTTACTTCGATAGACCAGGTCGCCGGCAACCAGGACAACATCTTGCCCACGATGGCGCTCGATCTTCTGCCCGCGTTCTTTGCGGGAATCTTCATCGCGATGGTGCTCAGCGCCATCATGTCAACGATCGACTCGTTGCTGGTTGTCGCTTCGAGCGCTGGTGTGCGTGACTACTGGCAGAAAACAAGGCACCCAGAGATGAGCGATGAGAAGCTGCTGAAACTCTCGAAGCTCGTGACGATCGGGCTTTCGCTCGCCTCGTTTGTGATCGGCATGGGGATCATGCTGTACGACAAGGACAACGGTGTTTTCTGGATCATTATCTTCGGCTGGTCCGGCATCGCAGCGACCTTCTGCCCGACGATGATCCTCAGTCTGTACTGGTCCAGGCTCACAGCCAAGGGCGCGATGTTTGCGATGGTCGTCGGTTTCTTGGGTGTGCCTTTCTTTAAGTTTGTGGTGCCACCGATGCTCAAAGCCGCGGGCATGGACGATGCCAATGACCTTCTCACAGCACTTGATGTCCTGCTGCCCTCGTTCGTGATCGGGTTCGTTGTGGCGGTTGTGGTCAGTCTGCTCGACAAAGAGGGGCAGGCCAAACTCGTCGGGGTTGATGAAGACCTTGCCTACGCCGGCGGCAAAGAATCGAGTTCGTAAAGAAACAGCCCCGACCGAGTGACGGGCCGGGGCTGCTGATGTTTCTAGAACTTAGAAGCTAAGGCGTATTAGCCGCCTTGTTCGGTGTGCATGGCCATCCACGCTGCATCAAGCTTCTTGATTGTGGCGGTCGGGTCGGCCACGAAGCCTTCAACGCAGTCGTTGCAGCAGAGCTTGATGAGCCTGTTGCCGAAGATGTAGTTGATGGCTTTGCCTTGCTTGATCGCGTTGCCACCGATGGGGCAATCAGCGAGCGGGTACTTGGCGCTCTGCTGGATGATTATCGCGTTATCGAGCTTGGCGATGAAAGCCTCCGGGTTGTCGTTGAAATCGCCCTTGCAGCCTTTGCAGCAGAGACGGACAAGGCGGTTGTTGTGGACGACTTCGGTGGCCCCGCCATCTGACTCGCTGTCGAAGGCTTCATCCGACACAAGGCATTCGGTCATCGGGTAGAACACGCCTTGGTTCTCGATGATCTTGGCATCAAGCGAGGCGAACGATGCGTCGAGGTCTTTCTCGAACCTTGGGGGACAACCAGGGCAGCAGAACTTGACCTCACGGCCATCGTATGACTTGACGATCGGGTCGCCCATGCTGCCGAGTTCTGAGTCCCTAGTGGCGCAGGTCGTTAGCGTGTAGGGGGCAACTTCGACATCGCCGAATGCAGCGTTGACGGGCATGGTGTGCGCTTCGGTGCCTTCTTCTCGGCCTGCCATCGCGAGCACGAGGAATCCGTTTTGTYCGGCCTCGCTCATCTCGGCAAAGCCGACTTCGCAGCCTGGGCAGCAGAAGCCGATGGTTTGTCCCTTGAACTCCACCGAGCCGCCGTCGGCTACGACAGCCTCGTGGCCGATTGGGCACATGGAGTTGACGGTTTCTGGGGCTTCTGTTGCGGTCTGAGCGGTGGACACAGAAGCAAGACAGAGGCAACTCACAGCGATTGAGGTCATTTTGAACAGCATGGGGCACCTGATTTCGTACAAAGGGTTTTGATCGAGACAGACTTTCCGCGCGGAGAGCCGTGACTCGATGCTAACACCCTTGTGTGGTGCAGTATTCAACCCGTTGCAGTTTGGGTGAGGATTTTCGGCCAAGCGTCTGGTTAGAGCATCTTGCAAAATCTTGTGCCACGGCTGTGTCAGCCGTGTGGGGTGTGATGGTGTCGGAACGCCAAAGACACGGCTCACAGAGCCGTGGCACACCGGAATATGATCTTGCAAGTTGCTCTAGGCGGCGTTTCGGATCTGCTGGTGCCCTTTGGCATTTTCGTTGATAGCTTCGAGTAGGGGCAGGTTTTCGATCCAGCGCGAGAGTCCCGATGCTGCCAGTTCGAGGGCTTCGTCCAGCGGCATCGCCTCGGCAAAAACCCAGCCTTGGCCCAGGTCACAGCCGAGTTCGAGCATGAGGTCCAGCTCTTCGCGTGTTTCGATGCCCTCGCAGACCGCGGGGACCTTGAGGCTCTGCGCCATCTCGATCATGGTCGAGAGGATCGCGCGACGGGTGGCGTCGTCGCGGTCGCTCTGGAGGAACCGCCGGTCGATCTTGAGCTGATCCATCGGGAATTGCTCGATGCACGAGAACGATGAGTCGCCCGTTCCAAAGTCGTCGATCACAGTGTGGACGCCCAGCGCTCTGATCGCGTTGAGCACAGGCACGACCGCGGCTTGATGTTTGACACAAACACTCTCGGTGATCTCGATTTTTATTAACGATGCTTCGATCCCGGTATCTTTGAGAATAGATTTGAGGTTGTCAACAAACCGCCCAGAGAGAAGCTCCCGTTTGGAATGATTCACAGCGACCGTGATTGGCCGATCACATTTCGTGACTTCGTTGAGCGCCTTGGCTGCGAAGCAGGATCTGCGGAGCACCTGTTCGCCGATGCTTTCGATCAGGCCGAGTTCTTCTGCCAGCGGGATGAATTGTTCGGGTGCAACATAGCCACGCACCGGATGCGTCCAGCGGATGAGCGCCTCGAACGAGTGGACATCGCCGGTGCGAAGATCGATGATCGGCTGGAACGCGATGCCGAATTCTTGCTTCCTGACCGCGACGCGGAGATCGTTTTCGAGTGTTGCCTCTGAGAGCGCCCGCTCGCGCAGACTCTCGTCAAAGACGACATAGCGGCCCTTGCCTGCTTCTTTGGCCGAGTACATCGCCATGTCGGCATCGCGCAGCAGGTCTTCGGCTCTTCGGCGTTCGCCTTGGTCCACAACGAGCCCGATGCTGGCCGTCGAGACGATGTTGTGTATCCCGATTGTGTGAGGCGCTGCAAAGAGTTCAACCAGATCGGCGGCGAGCGTCTTTGCTGCCTGTGGGTCGGACATACCCTCGACCAGCAGCACGAACTCATCGCCACCAAGGCGGGCGGCGAGCACCTCTCCCTTGCCGGTGTGCTGAGACTGCACTGCGTTCCGCAGGCGTGAGGCGATGCTGCAGAGCAACTCGTCGCCGATGTCATGACCGAGGCTGTCGTTGATTACCTTAAAGCGATCGAAGTCGATGTAGAAAAGTGTCAGTCCCCGATCGTTTCTGATCGAGGACCTATGTACAGCTTCGGCGAGCGATGATTTGAGTTGAGTTCTATTGGCAAGGCCTGTCAGCGGGTCGGTCATGGCCTCGCGGCGAAGGGCTTCTTCGATGCGCCGGCGGTCGGTGATGTCGCTGATGTCGATCGTGACTCCAGAAGGGAACGCGACGGCTCTCATCTCGAACCACTGCGTGTGCTTGCCGTCGTATCGGCGTTCTTCCTGACAAGGCAGCTTTGTCTCGGTCGCTTGTGTCGCGAGYTGGTTGAGCCACGGGTAGAGGTGTTTCGGGCAGACTCGTTCGAGCCGAGCGTTGACGAGCTTTGATGATGGAGCACCGAAGAGCTGTTCGATCGAGCCGTTGACCATCCGCACCGTGTAGATCGGGCCGTTGTGTGTTTTCTCGACGCTCAGAACAATCTTGGCRTCSARCGCRCTYCTRAGCATGCTCTCGGCRAKRYTTYTGGCGTTGTGCAGATCAAAGGTCTTTGAGTCRAGCATTCTCYTGATSGGYGMATCCGGCAKGGTCAWGACWRCYGGRCGSCKSGAGAACATYAGCACACCGATRSCSGCGAYCRYGAYRCCYGCGAGTTGGAGRCCRAMCYGYAGYGARAATRKTGTCGAKKMWGCMAGRWATCCTGAAKATACRAKCRMRKCAAWCGCATCRGGSGCKRTGCTRTAGGTGAGCAGGCAGAGYCCGAGAAGCCCAATCAGCGTCCCCGGGGTCCGTTTCTTTGGCTCAAACCAAGCCGCTCCAAACGCGAGCGCAAAGGCGGCTAGGGCGATAGCTGTTGCTATTAGATGTGCGTTCTGCACCATGTACATAGACCTCGGTTACAAGTGTCAAACCTGTATCGGCGAGTCAGAYCCCCTRWTCCAGTCAGGGTTACCACGGRTAGYATTATCTGMAAMGGCAYCKGATCGCGTCCCCGCRAGGCMRCYAACGCCTAAACARGGTGCAAGAYCGGAGAAGTGGAGCGGAGCGGAGTCGAACCGCCGACCTACGCATTGCGAACACGCCGCTCTACCAATTGAGCTACCGCCCCAGATGTGCACCATCATAGGGCAAGAAGCCGGGATTGGCCAGATCGATCCAGATCGAACATGGACCAGTTTGTCTAGGATCAGGCTTTCACAGACCACCAGAGATCACACGGGAGGATCCAGATATGCGCGCCGAAACCATGCTCGCCGAGTTCAACAGGCTCCGCAAAGACATCGACGAAGACGGCTCAGACATCGAATGGCTCACGCTCCACCACGCGTTCTGCTTTATCTCCTACAAGATGGGGGAGTTTCAGGCCTACCTCGATGAACAAGAGGAAAAAGGTGCATTCACCGAATTCAGGGGCTAGCCGACACCCCCCGTTACTGACAGCCCAGGGCACTTTCTGCAAAGACTCTTGMYRRTWRTKWAACCACGCGGCCCGTTTTTGCGATACCTTATATATGGCGGGTGGCAGACCCGACGGCTTGGCCCGGAGAACCCGGCAACCGGCTGCGGGTCGATCCGCCACGACCGACGATTCCCCCGGCTGCTTGCCGGATGTCGGGCGATGGGCTTCTGGTGACGGCCAGAGGATTAGGAACCCGGCGGCGACCCATCACAGAGTCGCGGCTGCTGGGGCGTGTCGTAACGAATGGGAGGTGGTTCAGTGATCAATTGTGACTGTATGAGAGGGCTGCGCCGGTAACGGCCGCCGACGGGATGCCGTTGGTGCAGCCCAATCAAAAAAAGCAGGAAGATAGTTTCCTACGGCTGCCGGCCCTCACAGGTCGGCAGCTTTTTTTATTCATAAAAATGATTACTCGCTTCGTGCCACTGACCTGTCTTCAGGTCAGTGCTCTTGCGACAGTGTACTTCAATCACTCCTGCATTTCGTGCTCGTCAAGCCCTCGCTCGCTTGCGCTTCGGGCTCGTTGAGTTATCAAACAGAACTTAGTCGTCCTTGATGTCTTCGCCCTTGACGGTCAGTCTTGCCGGGTGTCCGAACCACTGGTTGTCGCCGTTGGGTCCTGGGTAGTGGGCGCTGAGTGCTTTGTCGACATCCGCCATCGTGCCGTCGGCGGGTGCCCAGCCGTTGTCAACATCTGGGAAATCGATCCTGCAGTTCTCGCACTTCTTGGTTGAGTCAAATCGGATTGGSCACCAGAAGCTTTCAATATTGCGGAGCATCTCGGTGCCCAGTGACCAGATGCCGGTCATCCAGTCGCAGTAGAGGCACCAGATCAGATCGTGCCCGACGAGGCCTTCGAACTTGTGCCTGCTGACRTTGACCCAGTCGCCGGATTTGTACTTCGGTATTCGGATCAGCCATGTCAGTGGGGGGTATGCGATGTATTCACAGAGACGGACGATTGCAAAAACAGGTACCGCCAGCGCCGAAATCCAGAGCGCCGCGTGGTTGCGGAACCTGCCCACGCGGGCGTTGATGTTGGAAACGATCCTCGGCCCCTTGAGGTGTTTGCGGTTTGCCATTTCATGCAGCACGGTCCAGACCATGATCATCGTGACCTGTGCGCCGACACCGACACCAAGCCCCAAGAGCCAGCCATACCAAGCGTCGGTGAATTGGGCACCCAAGATCGGGCCGACGATCATGGGGACGACCGTGAAGTAGGCGATCATCAGATCTAGGCCCGGCGCGCGGCAGACCCATTCGCTTAGGCTCTTGCCGGGCTTGCCAAGCTTGGGGATGAGGTGGAGCACACCAGTCCCGGCAAGCAGGGCGAGCGACATGGAGATATACAGTGTGAGCAATGGGTGCATGGTGCGAGTCTATGGGCTTGGCGGCGTGCGCGCTTTGGCGCACCGCACACAAAAAAACACCCGAGCCGAAGCCCGGGCGTTGAGGTTGCAATTGGTTGGCAGATCAGGATCAGTTCAGGCCGATGATGCTGCCGACGATCGGGCCGTAGGCGACGACCAAGCCTGCAAAGACGACCGAGACGATCGAGATGAGCTTGATGAGGATGTTGAGCGATGGGCCCGAGGTGTCCTTGAATGGATCGCCCACGGTGTCGCCGACGACGGTTGCCTTGTGATCGTCCGAGCCTTTGCCGTAGACGATGCCTTCGCCGTTGCCCAGTTTGATCATGTCCTCAGCTCGGAGTTTGATCGCATCGCGGATCTCGGCTGGCACCTTCTTGCCGGCTTCCGTGCCGTTGACCACATCGTTTGCGGTGATCTTGCCGTAGGATTCGAGGAGTTTCTTGGCGTTGTCCCAGGCGCCGCCGGCGTTTGCCATGAAGACCGCAAGGGCAAAGCCCGAGGTCAGGCCGCCCACGAGCAGGCCCATGACGCCGGGCACGCTGAGTGTCAGACCCACAATCAGCGGGACCGAGATYGCAAGGATCGCCGGGGCGACCATTTCCTTCTGGGCGCTGGCTGTCGAGATATCCACGCAGTTGGCGTAGTCGGGGTACTGCTTGCCATCGACATCGATCTGCTTGGGCCAGGTCTCGATGTCGGCAAGGTCAGACTCGCTCATGCCGGTCTTTCGCAGCGCCTCACGCATGACGCCAAACTGCCTGCGGCACTCGTTCATCATCGTGTACGCGGCCCGTCCGACAGCGTTCATGGTCAACGCGCTAAACAGGAACGCGAGAAGGACACCGATGAAGATGCCGCCGAGCACGCGTGGGTTGGTGATGGTGACATCGTAGAATGCGAGGACATCGCGGATCGAGCCGTTGTTGCTGGAGACGACGCTGAAGGAGTAGTTGTGCGAATGATCACCATGATCGGTTGAACCCGTCAGCATATAGCTGTCGTCGCCAGAGAACTTGATAGCAACACCTTCAGCATCAACAGAGTCTGTGGTTGAAACCGAGTTGTTCCATACGACCGCGAGTTTGGTGCCCGCTTCGAGGTGGTTAAGATCATGACGCCCAACACTGTCGCGGTCGACGAGCATGCCGCCGTCGACGAAATCTGCGCCGTCTGTGCCAGCACCCGGAACAACGATCGAGAACTTGCGGTGGCCTTGGTAGATCGCGTAGGGCGCATCACCGTCGGTAACGAAGTTGCCGTTGTCGATGAATGTTTCACTTTGTCTTGAGATTTGAACCTGTACAACCTGGATATACGCGGCGAACAAGGCGAGCGCTGTCAGAGCGGCAGAGCCGATGGCAAAGCCCTTGYCCGTTGCTGCGGTTGTGTTGCCCAGCGAGTCGAGCATGTCGGTGCGTTCGCGGACATGGGGGGGTTGGCCGGTCATCTCGGCGTTGCCGCCGGCGTTGTCTGCGATCGGGCCGTAGGCGTCGGTCGCAAGCGTGATGCCCAGCGTCGAGAGCATGCCGACGGCGGCGATGCCCACGCCGTAGAGGCCCATGAGGAAGCTCTCGTTGCCGCCGGCGAATGTGAAGGCGGCGATGATCGCAACCACGACGATGAGCAGCGAGGCCCATGTCGATTTCATGCCTTCAGCGATACCGGCGATGATGACGGTTGCAGGGCCGGTGAGCGCTTGCTCGGCGATCCGCCGCGTGGGACGGTGCTCGTAGCTTGTGTAGTACTCGGTCGCGACCGCGATGAGGTTGCCCGCGACCAAGCCGGTAAGGATCGAGAGCCCGATCTTCCACCAGTTTGTGCCGATGGTTGCCAGTGCTTCGGCGGATGTGCCTTTGCCAAAGAGAACGAACAGGATGCCGAATGCCGCGACGGCGACGAGCGCCGAAGCGATCCAGACACCTTTGTGCAGGCCTTTGAGCAGTTTGGCGAAGCTGGCGTCTTCTTCAGCCTTGACGGAGTAGATGCCCACGATCGAGCAGAAGATGCCGACACCTGCGATCGCAAGCGGTGCGGCGGCGAGCGCGAAGGCGAGTTTGGTTGACTGATCCGCGGTGTCCATCGAGAAGGTGAAGGCAGCCGCAGCGCCGAGCGCGATGGTTGCCAAGATCGAGCCGTAGTACGACTCGTAGAGGTCAGCGCCCATGCCAGCGACATCGCCGACATTGTCACCGACATTGTCAGCAATGGTTGCGGGGTTGCGTGCATCGTCTTCTGGGATGCCGGCTTCGATCTTGCCAACAAGGTCAGCACCGACATCGGCGGCCTTGGTGTAGATGCCGCCACCCACGCGGGCGAAGAGCGCCTGCGTCGAAGCACCCATGCCAAAGGTGAGCATGATCGTTGAGATCTCGGGGAGCTWAAAGTCGGTGAACGAGTTGAGCACCGCGAACCAGACGCTGACATCGAGCAGCGCAAAGCCGACGACGACAAGGCCCATGACCGCACCCGCACGAAACGCGATGCGGAGGCCTTCGTTGAGCGATTGCCCGGCGGCCTGGGCGGTTCGTGCGCTGGCGTTGGTCGCCATCTTCATGCCGAACCAGCCGCAGAGGCCCGAGAGCAGACCCGCGATGGGCACGCCAATGAGCGTGAGCGGTGCTTGCAGATCAAGAACGACCATGCCGGCAAGGAAAGCGACAAGCAGGACGAAGACGCCCGCGACGACTTTGTACTGGCGGGTGAGGTACGCCATGGCGCCCTCGCGGACAGCCTCGGCGATGCGGAGGCCTTCGTTGAGCGATTGCCCGGCGGCC
>NVSP01000078.1 GCA_002732755.1 Phycisphaera sp. | reverse complement strand
AACACTCGTGATCTTTCTGGGCGGGACCACCGCGACCGCCGAGCTTCTGGCAAACGAGATCCGTGAGTTCACACGGGCGCTCCCGCGCCACGACCCGGTGACTGGGCTGGGCTATGACATCGATGCCGCGACCGTGTACGGCTGGGGGCTTGAACCCGGTGAGGTCGAAGCGACCGACATCGACGACATCGACGATCTCGATGGACTTATGTTCATCTATTCCGGTGCTGATCTTGCGAGCCTTGAAATGCCCGGCCCGATCGACGCCGGCGGCAACATCATCGAACAGTACATCATCGACTCTGTCGACGTAGCTAGCGGCGATGCCATCCAGTTCGGCTGGATCCAGACGATTTCGGTCACCAAGGTCAACCCGTTTGACTACGCCGAGGTGCTCGCTGCCGATTTCAGCGAAGACCCCGATGGAGATTTTCGGGGCCGGGAAGCCGGCGACTACCCGCTCCGCATCACGGTGACGGTTGGATATCAAGGATGGGATGTAGCCGAAGCCAAAGACATTACCAGGCTGAGCTGGATTGTTCCCTGAGAATGTTTGAGAGATCGCCAGGCGATCGTTTCATGACGCGCGGCACACCGCCGGGCACCGAGGAGAGAACTTATGCGCACCAACCAACACAGCGAGCGGAACGAGGCCGACCTCAACTCCGGCGCGGTTGCACCGGCGAATAAGGCGAGGGGTTTCAAGACRTGGCTCTACGCGCACCGCAAGGGCGTGTCGAGCGTTCTAGCCATGATGATGGCGATCCTCGTGGGCGCTCTGGCGGTCGCGATGGGCACAGTGACCCAAGGCAACCTGCGCAACGCATCAACCCACCTGCATGTGATGCGGGCGATGCAGGCAGCCGAGACCGGGATGAAAATCGCCGAGCTTCGGCTCGCCAACGCATCCAAACGCTTCGTAATCGAACGCGGCGAGGTTGATCTCTCACTTGGCAGCAAGCTCTGGCAGGGGACATTCACCGGGTCCGACGGCGTGGTTCTCATCATGTCTCCGATCTCGGGTCACGATGAGTCGGGTGATCCGAGCGGTATCGCAGAGGCTGTTGCGAACAGGCACGCAGCCGACACGAATACGGTCCAGGTCAACGGCATCGACATCGTCGTGATCGGACCCGCACCCGCAGGCACCGATCTGACCGAGTACCAAGAAAACGGCTGGGTCACGACCCCGGCGATCGCGCTCCGCGAGCAGTCGGGTGCCAACGATCTGCCAACCGCGTTTCAAATTACCTACGCGCCGCTTGCCAACGGCACGGATGTCCGCGTCTTTGTAACAGGTTACGACTACGACCCGACACGGCCCGGCAGGCCTCTTACCCGCGTCATCAGCCAGGACTTTCGTGTCCGCAAGGTTGTTGATTCCGCCATCGTGAGCCAGAGCCGAATCATGATCGGCAAGAATGTTCACATTGAGGGTGATCTTGGTAGCCGTTTTGATGATCTCGATGTCGAGAACGGCGACCCGATGCTGATCCGTTCTGACTTCCTCGGAATGGATGCCATTCTTGATACCAAGATGGTTGATCTGTACACCAACCTTGCGCTCCACGATGTCGATGGCGACAACCGCCTGCGTGTCGGGCACCCGCTCGAAGGCGCGGGGCTGAATGTCGGTGGTGATCCCGACGGCGATCCGCTTAGCGACAACGACTACGACGGCGACACCAGNCCCGATGGTGCGTTCGACGATGTCACCGGCGACGGATTCGTCGACGAGTTTGATCTGTTCATCAATCACTACGATGAAGACGGCGACGGGAAAGTCACTATTGGCGGCTGGCCCGCCATCGGCACAGATGCCGAACTTCTGACACCCGAGTTTGTCGGGGGCGACGGCAACCCGATCGATGTCGATCTTGTCTACATGATCGATTCGTCAAGTCCTGATCGAAACAAGAACGGTATCTCCGGGTACTACGACGACAACGGCAACGGCATCTRGGACCCGGGCAGCGAGGACGCTGTCGACTATGACTCGACCCACGATGTCTGGGCCGACCAGCAACTTGGCTACCGTGACGGGTTCATCGACTACAAAGACAGGTATGTCAAAATCGATGGGAGGCTCGTTTTCCTCGTCGCTGCCGCTGACTGGGCCGCGGCACAGGGCAGCGTGTACGACGCGATCGAGGGCGCAATCCGCCCGGCCAAGGGCGAATCTCCTGTCGAGTTTGAGGCGTCGGAAGACATCCTGCCCGACATTGACTCCGATAGCTTTAGTGATACACAGAACGCGCTCTACGCGGCAGCCGACGGTGCAGAGTTCTGGACCCAAGTCGCTGAAAATCTTGGTGTGGGTGTTGGGGCCTTGGCAGACTACGTTGAGCCGGGCATAGATCCCGATGCGCCGCAGTTCTTGCGTCTCGATTCCGATGATGACGGCGATGGCTTGYCCGACAACTTCATTACCGCCTATTGGGAGAAGATGCCGTTCAATTCACCGGTGCAATCTGATTGGTACTACCGTCCGGTCTTCCGAAACATGGTCTTTAGCGATGTTGTGATTCCGGTTGGTCTCAACGGCTTGTTCGACAACTGCACCATGGTCGGCGTGACCCGTATCGAGGGCTACGCCAACAACGATCACATCAACTGGGCTCTCTACGGCGGGCTTGAGGGTGATGGTGTTGTGCCGCCTTCGCCAATTGGTGACCCCCTGGATAAAAGCGACTTTGATCGGTATGTCACCGGCTCAGTCATCGATGGGCCATCAAACTACGACGACTTCCCGGATCCGCCGATCATCGATGGCGTGCTCCGGCTTGGCGCAGACCGTGACACCAAGAACTGGTCAAATAATGTCCGTTTCCATGACACATTGTTTGTTGGTTCACTGATCGCAGATGTGCCGGGTACATACACGCACCTCCGCAACAAGGCCCAGATCACCGGCGCGTGCAGGTTTACCGATGTTCACCCATCAGAGCCGAACAACGCGTTGCTCAACCCGGAGCCTGGTGATCTCGAAGAGATCGCAAAGAGTTCGCTGATGATGCCCAACTACTCGGTGGACATCGGTACCTTCAACAGCCCGCCCGAACAGAACATCGCCCTGCGTGGCGCGGTCGTTGCAGGCATCCTTGATATCCGTGGCAACGCGAGCATCGACGGTGCGTTGCTGCTGACCTTTAATCCTGTCTTGGGTGCTAGCCCGCTTGTTGACCCGTTCGGTGTGCCGCTGGGCAACCCGCCGATTTCAACGCGTCGATCGGCTACTTCGGTCCAGAAGACGGCGATGCGGAATCGCTTGATCCCGCAAATCTTCCCTATGAAGACGGTGTCAAAATCGTCGGCTGGGATCTCAACGGTGACGGTCTTGCGGACCTTGGTCCAGACACGCCGCCAAGTCCAGCGCAGATTGCAGCGGGCGCTACTGCCGTGCCGTTCCACGGCTACGGCAGGATCGAGCTCCGGTTCAACCCTGACATGACCATGCCCGATGGGCTGATGCTGCCGCTCTCGAGCCAGATGCTGCCCGACACATATCGAGAAGGGACACGCCGATGAAGCGCACCCGCACGCCCCAGAGACGGGGCTTTAGCATGCTCGAACTCCTGCTCTCGCTCGCTATTGTCAGCATGGTGCTGACGAGCGCGATGGTGGCGCTCGATGCAGCGTTCAAGGGCTACCGAGCCACGACGGACACGGCTTCGACCCATGTAGTAAGCCGGATCGTGATGCACAGGCTCGTGGCTATGATCCGCACGGGCAAGGAGTTTGGGCCGTTCCCGAGCGATGTGCTCGATCTGGCACAGAACCCAATGGAATCCGATTTCATTGAGTTTGTCAGCTTCGAGGACACAGACAACGATATCCGCCAGATTACCCGGATCGAGTTCCGTGAAGCCGATGTTGACGCCGGCGAAGAGTACGGCGCGGTCTGGTTCATGCTCTTTACCTTCGAGGACGGCATCCTCGACGGCGCTCCCGCAGAAGCCCGCATGATCCCAAATGTTGAAGCCGCGAGCTTTACGCTTGAATACGGCGTGGGCCCGAGGCTCGAGCGCGCAACGGTTGATCTCTTGATCCGTCCGAACGATGATCTCGATCCGATCGGGGTTGAAGGGCGCAACGAGAACAACACCGAGCCGATCAGGCTCGTCGGCTCGGCAACACCGCGCAGGCTCTAACGCAGCTCCGAAATGACTTTGGGAAGCTCGTCTGCGAGTTCCCGGGCGAACATGCCCGCATCGGCTTGGTGTCTTTTTGACCATCGCTCTCCAGCGGTCGCGTGCGTCTGAACACCAAGCCGAGCGATGTCGTAGAGAGAGAAATCAAACTCACGAAGTTGCACGATCAATGATCCAATCAATCCCGCGAGCACATCGCCCGTGCCAGCGGTTGCCATGCACGCGTGGCCGTGATCGCAAACCCAACTCTTGGTGCCATCTGAAACAACGGTGTGCGCGCCTTTGAGCACGACTACACATCCAAGGCTGTGCGCAAGCGCAGCAGCGGCGCCGGGTCTTTCGGATTCGTCGGTCGGGTCGGCTGCTATCCCGCGCGCCTTGGCAAGCCTTACAAACTCGCCCGGGTGCGGCGTAAGCACGCAGCGTGCAAGATCGATCCTGGCAAGCATCTCGCCCGTGACCAGCGCATTGAGGCCGTCGGCATCGACAACAGTGGGAAGCCCAAGCCCGATGCAATCGCTGACAAGGTGAGCGATGGGGCGGTTTCGTGCACGATCTGAACCGAAGCCTGGGCCAACCACAATTGCGTCGGCATCACCGATGAGATTCAATGTGTCGCTGCCGGCGATGGGGTTGCGTTCATCATCGACACCAAGCCCGATCCCGGTCGCAGAGGGTTCGAGCGATAGGCCGGCGATCAGGATGGGCGTTGGCATGGCAAGCCTGACGAGGCCGCAACCCGTACGAAACGCAGCGAGGGCTGCGAGTGTTGGCGCACCGATCATCGGTGACTCGTGCAGCGCGCACCCGCCGACAATGCTGAGCGTGCCAAAGGTTCCCTTGTGACCGTTCGGGTCTCGGTTTGGCAAACGCGGAAGCTCGGTTGTGTCTTCTGGAATCACTTTGTTTCTTCGATCTCGATTTCTAGCTCGCCCAGCAGCGGTACTAGCGCGATCAATGCGTTGTTGCTTTCCCCGTCGGCGAGCGAACTGACACTCAGCGCGATGTGTGTCGCATCAAACCGAGTCTTTGGCCCGAGCGTGGCGTCAAGATCAACCCATCTTCCTTTGCCATTCTCAACGATCCAGCCCTGCGTCCACATGTGGTAGCCGAAAATGTCCTTGGAGCCTTCGAAACTGCTGACAAAGACCAGGCCGCTGACCGTGCGTGATGGGATCTCATCGGCGCGGAGCATCGCCGCCAGAAGCGTGGCGTGCTCGGTGCAATCGCCCACACCCGTGCGCGCCACTTCTGATGCGGTTGCGATTCCGACGCCAAGATTTTTCTCATCAATGTGATGAAACACCGCGCGCCGCATCGCCTCGGCTCGGATTTCGTCCGGCGCATCACCCGACGGCCGCGCGCTCATCGCAAGTTGCCGAATAACCGGGTCGTCTTTGTTCACCATCGTGCTGGCCTGCGTGTATTCCTCGCCGGGCCTGTCTTCGCTCGATTCGATGTCGCCCATCGTCACGCTCAGCCGAATCGAATGCTCATCGATCCGCTCGAATGTCTGGCTCGGCAGGACTGGAAGATCCGCGAGCTTGGCGTTTGGCAGCCGAAGAATGTAAGTAGCTTCTTCGACCTTCCTCGGTCTTCTGATATTCCCCTTTGGTGTGACAAATGTGGACTGCATCAGTTCGGGGGGATCAAGCTGGGCCATCGCAAGCTCTTTGTCCGCTGCGAGCACAGACATATGAAACCCGCCGAGTTGCGTGATGGATTTGAGCATCTGCCCTTTGCTGTCGAAGTATTCGATCGAGCTGAGGCCCGGCGAAGCCGAGTTGGTCACTGTTGCCTTGGTCGCCGGGACATCTCTGCCGTAGACCTCGACCGTTTCTTCGCTGAAGTCAGTGTATGTTGTGGTTGTTGGCGAGATGCCGGACATTGGGTCGAGCGAGCGGAAGACGATCTCTTCCGCACCGGCTTGCCGACGACGGTTGAAGAACTCTTTGGCGCCACCCGGCGTAAGCCAGACACCTTCGGGCAGCGGTTGGGTTTGCGTACTTGTGATGCCGTTCTGTATGATTTCTATTTCAAGATGATCGTCATTGMMKRTCNCASKYGYKSTGMWWSGCMTYGAWRCCWTCSSKYSWGTCGAGGTCATCGAGATCGGCTTGTGATCGAGCGTCTCGACAAACTCGCTTTGCATCGTGATGGCGATTTTTATCTTGCCGCGCTTAATTTCAAATCGCAACTCAGTGGCGGATGTCAGACGGTCGCCATCGGTTGTCGTTGTCTCGTGCATCCAGCCCGAGCGTTGCCCGTCGAGATGGATCACATAGTAGTGCTCCTCCACCTCGGGCTGAGCCAGCGTTCGCATCGGCAATGTCGCGGCCAGCAGCACCGCGAGCAGGGGGACGATCCGGGCGAGTTTCAAAGAAGTTGCTTTCATGTCACAAGTCTACCGCCCCGACGGCGATGGGCTTCATACCCTTGCCAATCGTGATCGACACCCATTGCCATCTCACCTTCCCCGACTTCGCCGACAACACCGAGCGGGAACTCGCCGAAGCCGCAAAGCACGGCGTGACCGGGTGCATCACCATCTCCACCACCAGCGTCGATTGCCTTTCGGCCCTTGCGATCGCAAAGAGCCACGACCGCGTCTGGTGCAGCTCGGGCGTTCATCCATCCTACAGCGACCACGGCCCGCACGACTGGAGCATAATCCGCATGGTCGCCCGCGATCCGAAGTGCGTGGCGTGGGGCGAACTCGGTCTGGACAACCACTACGACAAGCCTTTGCGAGAGGTGCAGGATGCTGTGCTCGCCGAGCAATTGTCGGTGATTGAAAATGAAAAATCTGAATCGGGCGAGACGGGTCTAGGCAAGCCCATCGTGATCCATTGCCGCGAGGCGTTCGATGATCTGCTGCCCATCCTCAAAGATACCGTCTTCGATCCCGCCCGCTTTGTGTTTCACTGCTTCACCGGCAGCGCCAACGATGCGAAGAAGATTCTCGACTTTGGCGCATGGATTTCGTTCACGGGTGTCGTCACATACAAGAACGCCAAAGATGTGCAGGCCGCTGCCAAGCTGGTGCCCAGCGATCGGATCATGGTCGAGACCGATGCGCCGTTTCTAGCACCGATGCCCCGCCGGGGTGAACGCCCGTGTCGGCCTTGGATGACCTCGCTGACCGCAAAGTTTCTCGCTGAGCTTCGCGGCACGGACTGGGAAGAGTTCCACCACACCCTCAACGACAACACCCAACGCTTCTTCGGCATCAATGCACACGGAGCTGGCGAATGACCACAACCCTCGCGGCTTGGCTCCACGATATTGATCCGTTCGCTTGGCGCATCTCGGGTGACTTTGGCATCAGGTGGTATGGGCTGAGCTACGCCGCCGGGTTCTTTCTGGGTTGGCTTGCGCTGCGTTTTCTGCACACACGCGGCGCTGTGCTGATCCCGCGCGAGCGCATCGGCGATGCGATTATCTACGCTGCCCTCGGCGCGGTTGTCGGCGGGCGGCTCGGGTACATCGTGTTCTACCAACCGGAGTTGCTCTGGTATTTTGATAGTTCGCCACCCTTCTGGGGCGGCATCATGCTCAACATGGGCGGCATGTCCAGCCACGGCGGGATGATTGGCGTTATCATCGCGGGCATCGTGGTCAGCAGGGGCTACAAAGACGAGTCCGGCAACCGCATCGGCAAAGTACCCCCGATGCACATCATCGACCTCTATGTACTCATCGGGCCGTTCGGGCTTCTGCTCGGTCGGCTCGCAAACTTCATCAATGGCGAACTGCTCGGCAAAGTCGTCGCAAAGCCCGGCGAGAACGGGCCGTGGTGGTCGGTTCGTTTCCCCCAAGAGATCTACAGCGGCCACGATGRCGGGCTCCGATCCGCAGCGCAAGAGTTCGAGCTCCAAACACTCATCGACCAGAACCGCTTGCCCGATCAACCGTCAGAGGTTGGGCTTGGTTTCCTGATTGAGAAAGTTCAAGCCGGTTCCGCCGAAGCCGCCCAGCAGATCGAGCCGCTGCTCTCGGCGAGGCACCCATCACAACTCTACCAAGCGTTCGCCGAGGGCATTGTGCTTGGCATCATCCTCTGGATCTTTGCACGCAAACCACGCAAACCGGGCACCATCACGGCGATCTTTCTCATCTGCTACGGCTTCATGCGCATCGCCACCGAATTTGTCCGGCTTCCAGATCCCGGCATCACGGGTCTTGCCGGCCTCTCGCGAGGGCAGATTCTAAGCCTATTGATGATCGTCGCTGGAGTGCTGATCCTGCTCTGGACTCGTAGGCGGGGGGGCGAGTCTGTGGGGGGCTGGGCTTTGCGTGCGTCGGTATAAGATCACTGATACCACAAACGGTATAAGTGCTATCAGAATAAGAATTATATTCTGAATGCACCACACTCTGTTCTCTTGAACGCTTGTGTCGGTTTGACCTGCACAGGTGATCAACGCGCTGAGACCGAAATATACCAGTACCACGCTGAATATCGCGCCGGTGACTATGCATGCCGCGAGGGTTAGGTGCTGCTTCATTTTTCTGCCCATGAATTGGCTCCAAGGCTGAGGTACTAGGCTCTGTTTGACAGATCACAACGAGCCCCTCGCGTGAGCGAGGGAGCCACTTCCTAAACGCCTTTGTCCCCTTCCTCACGGAAGGGGCTCGTTAATTTGCGATCCGTCAAACAGAGCCGAGTGTATCGGCTTTGCCGGGTCGTTTAGCGTGACGACCGACGGGATCCGCCCGAACGCGATCTTGTCGTCCATGTGGTGCCGGTAGTTGTGCAGCGACCCGAAGTAGATCGATGACAAACCCCATTTCTGGTTGATCGTGTCCATCGCTTTGGAGAGATCGGTCTCTCGGTCTGCTTGCTCAAAGAGGTTGCCCGATACTTGCGAAGCGGGGACCAAGCCGTAGACGACCGCGCCGACCTTGATCGGCTGGTCCGCAGTCGGCGGACACCGGTTGAGCAGCCGATTCAAGCTATCAAGGAGCGTTTGGGTGTCTTGTACCTGTGGCAGATCGACCGCGGTGGAGAAACGCTCGCCGCCACGGTATCTGATGTTGATGGCATAGGTGCTGGTGACGAACCCCTCGGTGCGTAAGCGTATCCCAAGCCGGCAAGTGAGCCGGGTCAGGATTCCTCGCGCGCCAGCCATGTTTCTGTGTTTGGGTTCGAGCACATTCTCGTGGCTCATCGACCGCTTGCGTGTTGGGATTTCCGGTTCGTCTTTGCCGTGGAACGCATCGAGCCATTGCGCCCCGGAGATCGAGCCCCATATCTGTTTCGCTTGTTGTCGATCAAGTTCCCAAAGCTCCCGCACGGTGTGGATGCCGTTGCGTTCGAGTTTGGTCACCATGCCACGACCGATGCCGCACAGGCTCTGGAGCTCGCGGCGTTCAAGCTTGGCCGGGAGGTYTTTGATCTCAAGCACAGTCATGCCGTCGGGCTTTTTGAGATCACTTGCGATTTTGGCCAGGAGCCTAGATGGTGCGATGCCGACCGAGCAACTGAGTGTGGTGCTGAAATCGTTGTAAATCTGTTGTTTGATATTCTCACCGAGTCGGCGCGCTGCGTTTGGTTCGCGCTGGCCGTGCCCGAGACGAGCCGCCCATTCGTCGATGGAGTACGCCTTGTGGATCGGCACCCACCGGTCGATCGATTCCGCGATCGCGTGGTGCAGGCGGACATAGACATCGGGCCGAGCCTTGATGAGCTTGATACCCGGGCATTGCAGCCTGGCATCACGAACACCGGTGCCCATCTTGAGCCCAAGAGCCTTGGCTTCCTTGCTCGCAGCGATGAGGCTGGTGCCCTCAGATTCCACCGGGATGATGCCAATCGGGTGCCCGCGAAGCTCAGGCCGAAGGTGCTGCTCCGCGGATGCGAAGAACGAGTTCATGTCCACAAAGAGCCAGTTCAGAGGCGGATTCGACGGCAAAGGCATGCGTGAACAATACCCGAACATGCAGCAAAATGCAAGGGCGTTGCGGGTTTCACAGCGGCTATCTCTTCCGCCGACCGACCCAGTCGATCGTCAGCGTTGCACCAAGCCCGATCAGGACAAGCCCAAACGAGCCACCGATCTGGCCCGCACCGGGCGTAAAGGTCCGCTGCTGCCAGTCCTTGGGCTTGACATCATCGACCAGTACTTGCGTCGTCAGCGTCTCGCCCTTGATGACATCGCCGATCTGGGGTTTGACACCTTCGCGGAACGGGTACAACCCAGCCGGAGCCGCCACGAGCAAGCCGAGCAAAACACCTAGCGTTGCCCGCTCGTATCTGTGCAGCACAAACCGCAGGATATT
>NVSP01000077.1 GCA_002732755.1 Phycisphaera sp. | reverse complement strand
ACAAAGTAGTACAAAATTTCGGTGGGCCTTGAGAATAACAGAATCCACATAGGCACCGCACTCAGAATCAATACAAACAAGAACCGGTGCGCAAGGCCTAGAGCGATCATCCTTTGCCGATACCGAGCGATCGCACCGGGTTGATCTGCAAAACCATCCCCTAAGAAAATGAGATCAAGCTGCAAAGCAAAGCTCTCCTGCCTTCGCTGCTCCGCCCAGAGTGCCCGTAAGTCTTCGATCGTGTAGTCTTGCCCACATTCKGGRCAACGCCCATCCGGCTCATCTTCTTGCAGTGTATACAGACATGATGCACWCGGGACACCGCCTTGCTGCGATGTGCGACGCCGCCAAACAATCGTGTCATAAAATGTAAACAACAACAAAGAGAAAAGAATCACAGAAAGACCGGCTGCGACTGAGTACCTTGAGACTTGCCCKAGCCGAGCAAAATAAGCGAGCACATCGATTCCGAAGTAGCCATAAAAAAACGCGGGAACCAGCATCGGCCCGACCAATATGGATACCCCCAAAAGACCACGAGCGACCAGCCGCCGACGACGACGGATGATCGCTCGTGGTTTGTGAGTCCGATCCATGATGCCAATGGTAAACGATAACTATGCCACAGCTATTCAGCACGCATAACGCACACCTTCCCACGAGCAACATCAACTTGACAGATCCCGACAATCACACAACTTGATACCGTATGCAAGCCCTGTGGCACCCAGTCACATCACCGGAGACAAGGCTCATGCCATCGTGGTTCGGGGATCTCTGAATATCCGTTGGCCGGCAGCTAAGCTCTGACCGATGTAAGAGATCGAGGGCAACACAAGAACCATGCAAGGCAAATACCCAAACTGGCTCGCGTATCAGGCGGCTCGGCTCAAGCGAATGCCGATGGTCTCGCAACTGCGCGATCTCGTCTCGTGGGAACCGATGACCAACCCCCAAGACGGCTACACCGTTGTCATCGGGTGCATGGCTGCCCTGCCCGATGTCGCGGTCACCAACCTCAACCTCATGCGCCGTATGAACATGCCAAGCGCCAAAGATGTCATCCTCGTCTTTGACCGCCCACACTCACAGATGCCGGAGGGCCTGATCGACCGCATCGAACAAGCCCGTGGCGACATGCCCGTGACCATCCTCAACTACTCCGAGAAACAGCACGCCGTCGCCGAACGCATCAAGTGGGGCTGGGTCTACGCGTGGATGAGTTGGTCGATCGGGATCGGCGCGAGCACCACGCGCCATGTCCTGCTGCACGACCTCGACGCGATGCCCGTCAACCCGGACTTCTTTGAGCGGCGCTACGAACTCGCCAAAGACAGCGGCAARGCSTTCTTCGGCATCCGCTGGTACAAAGGCAACGGCATCGAGCCAACGGACAAGCTCACCACCACCTTTGAKATGGTCCTTGATGCACAAATCATGCGGGCCAAGACCAAGCCCATCCACGGCTTCAACACCATCCGCAAACTCGGCGCACGCGGCTGCGATTTCGACACATTTNTTTACTCCCAACTTCTCGTGGGCAGCAGCGGCGAGGCGCCCATCGACGAGGGCGACATGGTTCATCCCTCACAGATGATCTGCCAGTACACCGACATGGTTGCCGGACGAAACGCCGGCCCGATGCCAAAGACCAACTTGCCACTCATGCCCGTGTACATGCACCTCGGCGGACACGCAGAGCCGATGCAAGCCATCACGAGGCACCTTCAAGAAACCGGCGATGCCAAGCTGCCGTTTATGGGCAAGGTGCTGGATATCTCCAGGCTGACGAACTACCACTGGGTCTGGCTCGAAGCCGAGGCCCGCAAACTGGGCATGGCAGCAGCGGGCCAGGTGAGCCCGGAACTCGACACCTACCTCGGCTTGCTGCGCAAACGCGTCGAAACCAACGGCACCTAACCAAACCAGGCTCTGTTTGACGGATCAATAATTTGGTGGGACGGGCATCTTGCCCGTCTGTGAGCGGGGAGAAGTGGTAGAGACGGGCTGGAAGCCCATCCCACCGAGAAAACAAACAGAGCCCAAAACCACAGGGTCCCGAAAGCCAGTAGCCCCATCCCCCAAGTACACTGCTTTGCAGGGCAGAACTATGCCCGGGCTTTGGGTACGAACACAGGGGGAATCGGCATGATCCGGCAAGCAACACTCTCAATCGGCGCACTCGCACTCATCACCGCCAGCGGCTGCTCCGCGAGTTGGCAAAGCGCCAGCAAACTGGCAACCTACACCGCCCCACTCTCAGCCGACACAATCAGCCAAGCAGAATCGGTCAGCATCGAAACCAAGGCGGGCGATGTACTCCTCGAACYAGCCGAGCATGGGCCCAAGGTGGTCGGCAAAATCCGAGCCAGAACACAAGAGCGAGCAAACGCCACCACCATCTCAGCAGTCATCAACGAGGGCACACTTGAGATCACCGTCAACTGGCCCGAAGGCAAGCGAAAGAAAAGCGAGAGCTGCGATCTGCTCGTCTATCTCCCGACCATGACCGGCGTCAGCATCGACACATCCGCCGGCGACATCTTCGTCAAAGAGATGGCGGGCAATATGGACATCCAGTCCTCTGCCGGCGATATCGAGGTACACGACCACGACGGCAGCATCACCGCCCGCACCTCCGCAGGCGACATCGACTTCTGGAACGTTACCGGCGCGGTTGATATTGTCTCAAGCGCAGGCGACATCTCGCTTCACCGCGTCGGYRCACCGGCGYWGGYCAARACMTCRGCGGGCGATGTGTYYGYMRTSCTRMACGCWRAYGCRACSGGCACAATCRAGGCRAGCACCTCMGCGGGMGATGTCTCGCTTGCTGGTACCCACTTCAGCGCCAAGAGCGGGAGCGTGGTGCTCACCGACGAGGGMCCAACRAGCTGGTTTGTAACMTCCGCYGGYGAYRTTRAAGTSACMGTYGRGTCTCGATAACAAGCYSRATCGGCTYTGRTGTGCCTCACAACCCRAMCAAGYCGAYCAGCCCGKWCTCARMAGACTCCGATGTCRTCAAAGAGTGTTGCCAACGAARCATGTCGGCGCATCTTCTTGGTATGGGAAGAATATCAAGAAACATACTGCCTGATCTCCACGCCTGCTGCGAGCACAATGATCGTCCTGAGAACAACCGCCGACACGGCCGGCTGCACACGCAGAAGACCAAGTGCTCGCTTGGTTACATCGAAGACATCTCGTGCTCCGGCATGAGAGTCTCGACCAAACATCGGATGAAACCGTCGAACACGACCATCGGGCTTCGGCTCGAAACGCTAGACGGCCCGACCACGCTACCTTGCCGGGTCGTCTGGAGCCGGCGCACCGGCTTCTGCAAATGGCTCGTTGGCGTCGAATACACCGCCATGTCACTCGATCAGCGAAACATGCTCAACCAACTCGCACGGGCGGTGAGCAAGAACGAGTGCATGTGTCAGCCACGCAGAAAAGCCGGCTAAGACGGCACCAACAAACATCCGTTTCTCCTGATAGGCTCTACGCTTCGGCGTGGAGTCTTTATTTATGACACAGGCAACAATCGCAATCGTCTATCACTCGGGGTGCGGGCACACCAAGGTCATCGCCGACTGCATCGCGCACGGTGCCGCACAGATCACAGGCACTCAAGCCGTCATCATCCCCGCCGATGAATTGCCAACCCCAGACGGCAAAGACATGGGCGGCAAGTGGGACAAACTCCAAGCCGCCGACTGCATCGTCTTTGGGTGCCCAACCTACATGGGATCGATCACCGCCGAGCTCAAGCGCGTCTTCGAGGCATCAAGCAGCGTCTGGTCCGAGCAGCACTGGCGCGACAAGCTCTCCGCCGGTTTCACCAACGCCGGATCGACCTCGGGCGACAAGCTCGGCACACTCCACGACATCTTCCACTTCTGCATGCAGCACAGCATGGTCTGGATCAGCCAAGGCATCATGTGTACCGGCCCCGGCGAGAACGACATCAACCGCATGGGCTCGTACATGGGCTGCATGGCGCAGTCCACCGACGACCCGCCAGAGGTCACCCCGCCGCAGGGCGACCGCAAGACCGCCGAACTCTTTGGCAAACGTCTCGCCKAGGTTACCATCCGATTCGCAGCCGGAAACACAATAAAGGGCACAGCATGAAACACGCACTGATACTTCTCGCCCTGTTGTTCTCACCCTTCGCGTCGGCTCAGCCAGAGCAGGATGTGTATGAACTGTTGAGCGAGATGCACGAGGCGACCAAGGCCGCCGACCACGAGACGTACTTCGGCATGTTCACCGACGACGCGGTCTTCTTCGGGACAGACATTTGGGAACGCTGGACGAAGGAAGAGTTTGTAACGCTCTACAAGCCCTACATGGAATCGGGGCAGGGCTGGTGGTTCGAGATGCATATGCGGCGCGTTGATGTTCAACCGTGTGGCACAATCGCGCTGTTCGACGAGGTGCTGTACAGCGAGAGCTACGGCATTTGCCGTAGCTCAGGGACCGCAAGGCTGGAAGATGGTGATTGGGCCATGGTTCGTTATCACCTTGACATCACAGTTCCAAATGAAGTCGTGACTGAAGTTGTACCAATCAACCGCAATGGATCAAGAGGCGTGATCCGCACGATGCATATTCAAAGAGAAGACGCGACCTTAAAGGAAATCGGCTCTGTCTTAAATGCTACGAAACCTGACCTAGCTGTGATAGCTGGCGTTACACTTGAAGAGTATAACGAGTTACAAGGCATCGTTGATGCGACACATCTGCCAGTCGGTTCATCAATGCCGCCGCTGCTCGTGCTGCAAAGAGGAAGCGGATTCATCAAGGGAGGGATTGAATCCCCCGAATCCAATGGGGTTTCCATGACCCAAATAAACTTCTGCTGCGACCTCGGGTCATACCGCTTTGCAGTCGTCCAAGACGACCTTGATCCGCTAATAGAAAAAGAGTTGAACGACTCACTATCAGATGGCTGGGTTGATTTTTTGTTCTATTCTGATCGAGTGATGCCTGCAACTGAATTGACCACAGTAGAAATGGAACTTGACACTGTTGCTGGAATTAAAGTTCACCGTGGGCTGATCAAAATCACCGAGTCTGTAGTTGCGGAACAGCAAAGCGAATAGCACTGCAGGCACACTCAATCGCATCGTCAACATTAAGCCAATGAACGAATAAAGGTTGCCGCGTCGATGATCGAAGCCGCGGCTTCCTGCRCATCGTCATCGGAAATATGCAGGTGCATCACCGCGCGAACGCCCTGCGGGCTTTCTGCCAGCATGCGCACGCGGTCATCGAGCTTGGCGCAGAACTCGGCGGCTGTCCCGAGCGACTGGCCCACACCGATGTAGACCATGTTCGTCTCGATGCGCGAYGCGTCAACCGTGATACCGGGCACATCGGCKATGGCTTCGGCAWACTCTTTGGCCCTGCGATGATCGTCGGCGATGCGATCACGGTTGTGATCGAGCGCGTAGCTTGCCGCCGCTGCGAGCATACCCGCCTGCCGCATCGAACCACCCACAAGCTTGCGGAACCGTCTCGCCTTGGCGATTGTCACGGCGTCCCCCACCAACGCCGAGCCGACAGGGCAACCAAGCCCCTTGCTAAAGCACACACTCACCGTGTCGGCGCACCCGGCGTGCTCGGCGGGGTCGATGCCCGATTGCGCACATGCGTTCCACAGCCGCGCGCCGTCCATGTGGACACGCAGGCCCAGTGATTTGGATTGCGCATACACCGCCCGAAGTTGTTCGATGGGCCAGACCGCCCCGCCGCCGCGGTTGTGCGTGTTCTCGATTGTCACAAGACTCGTGCGTGGGAAATGCTCGTTGTCGGCGCGGACCAGATTGACAACATCATCGGCGGTGAAGAAACCCCGTTCGCCGCGCGTGAACCGAAGCGAGCAGCCCGAAAACGCCGCGAACCCCGCGGCCTCGTAGTAGTATATATGACATTCCTGGTCACAAATGATCTCTTCACCCGGCTGGGTCTGGGCCTTCACCGCGAGCAGGTTCGACATCGTTCCCGACGGCACAAAGATCGCCGCCTCTTTGCCGAGCAAAGCCGCGACTTTGGCTTCAAGCGCGCGAACACTCGGGTCACCCTCGAGCACATCATCGCCCAGCGGTGCAGCGTTCATAGCCTCACGCATCGCAGGTGTGGGCTGGGTGACGGTATCAGAGCGGAGATCGATGGGTTTCATTGTAGAGATAGTACGSYWYWWYMWWKMYMRAGACACGGCCAAGATCGCCGTGCCACAACGCGTATTAGAGATCGCTCTTGCTGACCGCCGCCGGGCCGCGTGTGGCGGAGTCGGCGGGTTTCTGGCCGWCGGCTGGTGTCAGGTCGAGTTTTTTGGACATCATGACAAACCCGATCGCCCCGGCGAGCACGAGCACCATGCAGGGCAGAAAGACCCACGGGCCGTAGGACTCGTCCTGTGAAATAAGGATGTTGTAGAGGGCAACCGAGGCCGCGGGCCCGATCAGGCCGCGCACGCCGGTCAGCGTCACATGCACGCCCATGTACTCGGCGGCCCGTTCTTTGGGCGCAAAGTCGTGATGCCCGAGCTGCCACGCGAGCATGCCGCCGGACATCCCGATCCCCTTGAGAGCCGCGGCGACATAGATCAGCCATTTAATTTGAAATACGGTTGCGATGAATAACAGAAAWATGAGTAGCACRAAGACCCAACTGTGTACCGACCGAAACCGCACAACATGCACGCGGTCAAGCAGCTTGGCCCAGACGGGGATCATGAACGGGATGATCGCCATGGGGAGCGTGCTGGCCAGCAGGATGCCCTCGAAATACCCCACGCCGAAGCGGTCGCGGAGGATAATCGGAATCAGAGGCAAAATCATCAGATTACCCATGCCCATCAGGAATTGATTCGCCTGGTACGCGCCGAACCGTCGGTCTTCGAGCAAGAGCCGGATCACACCAAGCGGGTTGATCGTTGGGCCTGCGCGCTCGGATGTTGATTCGCGTTCATCGCGGAGCATGCGCTTGTGCTGACGGACGCGCAGCGTCGAGAGAATCGCCACGCCCACCGCGCCAACGGCGACACACGCGATCACATAAAACCGGAACACCTCGATCGGATCAAGACCCAGCGATTCGAGACTGAGGCCGGAATTAAGAAGCCCGAGTTTGTCGCCCATCAGTGCGCCAAGCGTGATACCCAGCAGCGAGAGCGAGATGGTCTGGATTGTCGCGAACTTACCCGCGACTCTGGCGCKSMKGYRSMYSSSSKAGKWKTTCCGCCAGATCGTGCTGCGCACCGCGATGTAGCCCGACCAGCACGCGTACACACCGAGCACGAGAAAGCAGAGCGTAAGCAAACCCATCGGTGTTTGCGGGACAAACGCGATGCCCAGCACAACCGCGAGCATCGCGATCTGAACGCCCGCGACGAACCGGATTTTGTTCCGGCCGTGGGCCGCGCGGGTCCAGAGAAAGTTGATGATGTTCGCCATCGCCGGCGCCGAAGAGATCGCAGCGACTGCGTAGTTGAGCATCGCCGAGGACACCACGCCGTCAAACGCGATGCGGACAACGATGCCCAGAATCGCGCCATCGAACGCGGCCCGAGCGATCGAGATAAAAGCAGTGCCCGTGAGCTCGCGGCTGTAGTTGCGCCGAATCGACGGCGGCATGGCGCTCGGCAGAAAAGACCCCGCGGCGTTTCGGGTCATACGAATTGCCGAGCGCGTCGGGGTCACCAATGGTCATAGCTCGGCTCTGGACACCGGACCACCAATATCCACTTCACAGCAGCGCCCTTGTCTAAGATCACCGCATGAGCGACAGCAAAGACTATCTCTTGGGCACCGACCAAGCCGAGACACAACGCCTCGGCATGCAGCATCGGCTCTGGGCCGAGTCCGCCGTCTCCGTCTGGGAACGCGCCGGCGTCCGCGTCGGATCGCACATCCTCGACCTCGGCTCCGGCCCCGGCTTTATCGCATCAGACCTCGCCGAACTCGTCGGCCCCGACGGCAGCATCCTGGGCATCGAATCGAGCCCTCTCTTTACACAACAATTCAGAGACCGAATGAAAGCCCTCGGCCTGCCCTGGGCAGAGATCATCGAGGGCGACCTACACGACCTCACCCAGCTCATCGGCGATCGCGCGGGCTTGTTCGATGTTGTGTACTCGCGCTGGGTGCCTTGTTTCCTTGAAGACACGGGCGCTGTTGTCAAGCAAGCCGCCGCCGCCCTCAAGCCCGGCGGCAGGCTCGCGATCCAAGACTACTTCTCGTACGACACACTCCGCCTCGCCCCGCGCGTGCCAGTCTTTGAAAAAGTCATCGCCGCGATCACAAAGATGTGGAACCAGACCGGCGACCTCGATGTCATGGGCGACATGCCCCGCTACATGCGCGAGGCAGGCCTCGAACTCGTCGAACTCGAAGTCGTCCACCGCATCGCAAGACCAAGCGAACCAATCTGGGATTGGCCCACGATCTTCTGGCCAAACTTCATCCCCCGCGTCGTCGAAGCCGGCGCGATCACGCAAGAAACCGCCGATGAGTTCTACCAAGCATGGACCGATGCGACCAACAACCCCGACGCCTTCGTCATGCTCCCGCCGGTATTCGAGGCGATCGCGGTCAAGCCTGAATAGCAATCTAAGTCAACAAAACGAGCCCGCAGCGCAAGCAAGGGACCACGCGTCAAACCAAACCGAGGGATTGCTATCCCTCGGCATCTGTAGATCGCCCCACACCGTGTATACGATCCCGAACCTATGAACATCCGCAACTTCTCCATCATCGCCCACATCGACCACGGCAAGTCCACGCTCGCYGAYCGSCTCCTCCAGGCSACCAATGCCGTCTCYGMCCGCGAGGCCAAGGCCCARMTYCTCGATTCGATGGACCTCGAACGCGAGCGNGGSATCACSATCAARGCVTCSKCSGTSACSGTCRWGCAYRWRCAYAACGGCGAGCMRTWCATGCTCAACTTYATCGACACSCCCGGSCAYGTCGAYTTYKSSTACGAGGTYWSSCGGGCRCTCAARGCCTGCGARGGCGCRHTBCTSGTTGTSGAYGCDKCBCAGGGSGTKSARGCMCAGACCGTSGTSAACGCSTACCTYGCSATCGAGCAGGACCTCGAGATCATCCCCGTGCTCAACAAAATCGACCTGCCCAGCGCTCGTCCCGACGAGATCGCCATGGAAATCGAGCAGGTGCTCGGCTTCGCCGCTGAGGACTGCGTGCTCTGCTCGGCCAAGTCCGGCATCGGCATCCCCGAACTCCTCGATGCCATCTGCGAACGCTTCCCCGCGCCCCGCAAGCCCGAGACCGRCAAAACCCGTGCTCTCATATTTGATGCTGTATACGACGACTACCGCGGCGTCATCGTCTACTGCCGAGTCTTTGATGGCAAGCTCAAGGTCGGCGACAAGATCCGCATGATGGGCCTTGGGCGGACCTTCTTCATCACCGAGCTTGGCAAGTACACACCCAAACCGCAGAAGGTCAAAGAGGTCGGCGCGGGCGAGACCTGCTACCTCGTCGCCGCGATCAAAACGCWCAGCGATGTCCGCATCGGCGACACCATCACACTCGAAAATGCCCAGGCCGAAGAAGCCCTCGAAGGCTACGCACCGCCCAGCCAGATGGTGTTCTGCGACTTCTACCCCGCCACCAACTCCGAAAAGAAAAGCAACGATTTCGAAACACTCCGCGAGGCGATGGAAAAACTCAGCCTCAACGATGCATCATTCACCTTCCTGACCGTCCACTCCGAAGCCCTCGGCTTTGGCTACCGCTGCGGCTTCCTAGGCCTCCTCCACATGGACATCATCCAAGAACGCCTCGAACGCGAGGGCAATGTCGAGATCGTCCAGACCGCGCCGACCGTCTCATACAAGGTCGACATCCGCGGCAAAGAGAGCCAGACCGAAGAGATCGAGGTCCACAACCCCGCCGACCTGCCCGACATGGGCTCGGTCCTTGCCATCAAATAACCGATCTGCCGCGTCGAAATCATGTGCCCAAAGCAGTACATCGGCGATGTCATGAAGCTCGCCCTCGACCGCCGAGGCTCGTTTACCAACCAGATGTTCGTCTCGGATGCACGCGACATGCTCACCTTCGAGGTGCCGCTGGCCGAGCTTATCTACGATTTCTATGACAAACTGAAAGGTCTCACCGCCGGCTACGGCACGATGGACTACGAGATCAAAGAATACCGGGCCGACCGACTCGTCAAGGTCGATGTCCTCATCAACGGCGACATCGTCGAAGCCCTCTCGGTCATCGTCCACAAAGACAAGTGCGAACAAAGAGGCCGAACCCTGCTGGCACGCCTGAAAAAACAGATCCCCCGACACCAGTTCGAGATCCCCCTCCAGTGCGCCATCGGCGGCAAAATAATCGCTCGTGAAACCATCAAGGGATTCCGCAAGAATGTCACCGCCAAGTGCTACGGCGGCGACATCAG
>NVSP01000076.1 GCA_002732755.1 Phycisphaera sp. | reverse complement strand
CACGCAAGGGCCACGAGCGACCCAAGATCCCCATCGACAACAATCAGCGGTGCTGCGGTCTTTTCCATAGAATCAGTATCGTACCGCAGCCCCACAGAAGCCCCGAAATGGAGCCGAAAATGCAACATGACCAGTCAGAAAGCATCCAGAAGGCAGCCAAACTCCTCGCCGAGGCGTCGGCGGTCGTTGTGCTGACCGGTGCCGGCGTCAGCGCCGAGAGCGGCATCTCAACATTCCGCGACAAGGACACCGGCCTCTGGGCCAAGTACGACCCCATGGAACTCGCCCACATCGAGGCCTTCCACCGCGACCCCGAACTCGTCACCCGCTGGTATCACTGGCGGTTCACCAAGTGCAAAGACTGCCTCCCAAACGCGGGGCACAAAGCACTCGTCAAACTCCAGAAACAAATCGAATCACGCGGCAGCAGCTTCTCACTGCTCACTCAAAACGTTGACGGCCTCCACCAACGCGCCGGCTCAACAAATGTCTCAGAAATCCACGGCTCGATCCTCACCTGGCGATGCACCGAAACCGGCACCAACTATGAACTCGACGACATCGACTTCTCCAGCTTCCCCCCACTCTCAAACGCTGGCGCCCTGCTCCGCCCCAATGTCATCTGGTTCGGCGAGAACCTCCCCGAAAAAGAACTCGAGCGAGCGTTCACCGATTCAAGCGGATGCGATGTGTTCATGTCCGTCGGCACAAGCTCACTCGTTCAACCGGCGGCGAGCTTGATCGAACTCGCAAAGAGCAACGGCGCTTCTACGATTGAGGTAAACTTGGAAGCAACGCCGATCAGCGAGAGCGTGGAGGTCGCACTCTTTGGCAAAGCAGGCGCAGTGCTGCCACAACTGATCGATACTCTGCGGAGGTGAAGTTTGAGTAACTTCACTACAGTTGTAGCGTTTCATGCTCCTGCAATTCGTGCCACTGACCCGTCTTCGGGTCAGTGCTCTTGCTGGTTCTTGATACAGAAACACTGACCTGCGGACAGGTCAGTGGCACGGGGATCCGCTATGCGTGAAATGAAGATGCTCTAGTTTGGCTTAGCCGCCACCGCCACCGCCACCGCCACCGTTCCCGCCACCGCCAACGACCGCTGACACGGGCTGTTGTGCGAAGCCATCGACGGTACCGATGCCGGTATCGAGCGAGAACGCGACGTATCGGCGTGCGCCGATCCCTGCGACGCGCGTGGACTGTGTTGGCCACCAGTTGTAGCCGTCGATCTGCCGGTGCATGTAGTCGGGTGCGCGGATGACGAGTGTGTTCTGGAAGATCTGCACCGTGCCGCCGTCGCCGCCGTTGTCGGCCCATTGTTCTGGTTCGACAATAGTCTGAATCAGAGAGATAACATTATCTTTGCGTTCTCGGAGATCGCGTTCTTCATTGTTGTTGTTCTGCTGAGCGTTGTTGAACGGGCTTTGCCCGCCGCCGCCGCCCTGGTTTGATCGCAGCACGCTCTGCAGGTCGATGTTGGGGGCATCAGCGTAGTCGGGCAGTTCTAGGAGCAGGTCCGCGATGTCGTAGATCACGACGCGTTGGCGACGGTTGAGCAGACTCTTTGGGCCGACCTCGATCGAACCCCAGCTCGTCATCTGCCAGGTGTTCTCTTCAAAGGTATCTCGAGCGGCTTGTTCGAGGACCAACTCGAGCAGGCGGAGCGCCGACATGTTCTTGGCGTCGAAACTGATGAGCGCATCGGGGTCGAGGCCCTCGGGCCGACGGTCGGTGACGAAGTGGATGTCGATGTCGGCACCGGTGAAGTCCTTGAAGAATGTCATCACATCTTCGAGGCGTTGGTCGTTGAAGTTGACCGTGACGGGCCTGAGCATGAGCGCAAGGTTCTTGCGTTTGGCTTTGGTATCGCCCTCGTCGATCTGGGCGTGGACGGAGCATGTTGTTGGTGAGTACGCCGCGGGCAGGACGCCAGCAGCCAGTACCAAGGTGCATGCGGTCAGGGCGATTTTGCTGAGTTGAACGGTCATGGCCAGTTCTCCTATGCGTGCCGGGCTACGCGGTCATACCAAACTAGACGCATAGGGTTCGCTTTGGTTCCCAAGTCGTCTGTGGTAGTCTATCAGAATGAAGCTCGTAATCGTACGCCATGGCAAAGCCGAACACGATTCTGTCACCGGGCTGGACAGGGACCGAAAACTATCGGCCTTTGGGGAGCGTCAGGCCCTCTGGCTGGGTGAAACCCTCAAAACAGCCGGCTTTGGGGAGTGCAGGGTGCTTTCAAGCCGGGCTGAGCGGGCGATTACGACAGCCCGGCTGCTCTGCCTGGGGCTTGGGAGCGATCCGAACGAGGCGGACCCACTCATGCTGGGGGCTTCGATGGCAGGTTTGTTGCCCATAATCGAAGAATTTCAGGCGGATGGGCAGCTCATCCTTGTCGGCCACAACCCGCCCATGTCGGRACTGGCCTCGCTTCTGGTCTCAGGGTTCGGGCATTGCACGGTCCAACTCCGCACCGGGACGGCGGCGGTCGTTGAACTGCCCGAACTGGCCTCGCYGGGCMMCGGKCKGCTGMTNSGAWCNMTYRCNGCWWGWCGWTYAWCNMASARMRRYMWRRAACACCGACTCGCGAAGAGCCGGTGCTTGAGAAGTTTGGTTGTCTTTGCAGGCCGATTTAGCGGCGACGGCGAAGACCGACTATTCCACCGAGTGCGATCAGCGATGCCGATGCGGGTGATGGGATCGAGAAGAAGCCGCTGGTACCGCTTGCCGAGTCGTTTGCCGACAGGGTGAAGTTGAACTGGGCTTGCATGTCTGTCAGCGGGTTTGCAATCGCATCGAACACGCCCGGTGCGACAGGGAAATCTTGCGAGCCGGAGTCCGATCCTGCGGGAGCAGCGGCAAGCGGCCCAGTGATAAGATCGGCAAAGGTTGTCCCGCCGTTGTACGAGGCGTTGAAGTACGAGCCGCCAACGCCGCCACCGACAAGCGTCGCGCCGTTGGCGTTGTTGTCCGTGACGGTGATGCCCGCGGTGGCGCGGAGGGCTGCATCAACAACGCTGCCGGTGTTGATGAAGCTGGCAGTCAGGTTGAACATCGTGTCGGCACCACCAGCGAACACAGCAAAGCCGATGCTGGTTAGAGCATCTTGCACATTCAAGGTATCGGTGTTGTCAGCGTTGTTGATCGCTGCGAGCTGCGTGATCGTGCCGATGATGTTGTTGTTGTTTGTGTCGATGATGTCCAGCGGCGTGGCGAACAGCAGGAAGACGATCCCGCCGTTGGGCTGAACGATCGCCCCAACATCTGCACTTGAAAAGCTGACCGACCCTGAGCCAAGCGAACTCGAAGCGCTGATGGTGATCAGCGGATCGGACACTTGTGCATTGGCAGTACCAGCCGCGATAGCTGCGATTGCAGCAACACTCATAGTTATACGAGGCATGGAGTCTCTCCTCTCCCTGGCTCTCCGACAATACCCATNGGCCATGAAGCCTTGGGGTTTCTCTCAGCACCCAGTATCGGACTTGGTTTGTTCTGTGTCAATAGGTGACTTGGCAAAAAGCCAGCATTTTTGTAAATAAAAACCCGCAGCCGACAGGGGCTGCGGGTTTGGGTTTCGATTGGGCTAGGCCCGTTCGGTTTAGCGTCGGCGACGCAGGCCAGCCAGTGCGACCAAGCCGAGGACAGCCGATGCCGGGGCTGGGATGACTTCGAAATTGCTCGTGCCAGCAGCGAGATCGCCAGCCGAGAGCGTGAAGTTCCAACTTGCCTCGATATCAGTGAGAGTCGTGCCAATGTTGGCAAAGCCAGTTGCCGGGAACACGTCGTCCGTAATGGTTGTCGAGTTCGCAGCAGCAGTGACAGGCGATGTGATGAGGTCCTGGAAGTTCGTGCCAGTGTTGTAGAAGGCGGAGTATGCGCCAACGGCTGCGGGGGTGTATGTGGCACCGTCGCCGTTGAGGTCGGTGAGCGTCACGGCTGCGGTGGCGCGGCCGAGCGAGTTGGAGAGTGCTGCGAAACTCAGAACCGCAGAATCAACGCTAAACACGGTGTTACTCATGCCAGCGACGACCTGAAAGTTCAGGGCGACTGAATGGCTAACGCCCATGCCTTCGCGTGAATCATCAAAGATGCGGACGCTTGCGCCGTCAAGTGTGAACACGTTTATGCCGTTGCCATCAACAACATCGACTGCATCACCGAGCACCCAGAGGAAATTGCCGTTGCCGTCCAGGTTGCTCGGGTCGTATGCGACATCGAACATGTACGATGGGCCAGCACCGTTATCGAGCGTCGCGGTAATGGTGAATACGGTCGCCGAAATGTCGGCAGATGCCGAGCCTGCAGTTGCGATCAGAGCGAATGCCGCAAGTGCAACACCACCCCTTTGGGTCATACCAATCATATCTTCTCTCCCAGTGTTGTCCCGCTGCAATGCCTCGCACCCCAGCCCGGACGGATTCACTTGATCTCTTCCATTTGGGCAGAACGCCCATCTCCATGTACCACTAGGGTGACGCAGGTCCAGATATATGTCAACCCCTTTTTGGGAAGGAATGCAAAAAAGCTGTTGATATTCCTGGCACGCTTCAAATTTGTACACAACCCGAACAAGCAGGGTTTGCACGCAATTGCCTGTGAAGTCCACATAAAACTGGGTCAGAGGGCTAGCGAAACGTCGATGGACTCTGTAGGCTGGCTGGCGGGTGCCGAGAAATCGCCGCCCGCTGAGGGAGAGGGAAATCATGCAATTTCATGGGGGAAAGCTCGCGCTTTCACTGTGCCTAATAGGCTGCGCAACCGCAACAACGGCCCAGACGCCGAGTCATCCAGACATCGATACGGCGGATATCGAGCGAGGGTTTCATGAAAACGCAATTGTCGTACAGCTTGCTGACGGTTTTTCTATTCATAACGGGCTTGATGTCATCGGTGGCCCCCACCCTGACGATGGGCTGCATGCTGACGTGCTGGAACATGCTCTGATTCAAGTCGGGGCGACGGCTGCCAGGGCGGTTCTTCCATTTGAACCGACCGACGGTGAACTCGCAAAGGCGCTTGGCCTGACCAGCATGTATGTGGTCACACTCGACGGCTCGATGGGAGCTATCCAGGCATCAGATTTACTTAAATACAAGAATCTTATCGTTCGTGCGGCCGACCCGGTTGTGGTCGGTGAGGCAACTGACGATGGCAACGGTCCGAACGACCCCGGGTTTCCGAGCCAATACAGCTTGCACAATCTAGGCCAGAGCATCGATGGCACCTTTGGTATTGCAGACTCGGATGTTGATGCGCTCGAGGCGTGGACGCTCACATCTGGCGCGGGGCAGATCGTCATCGCGGTGCTCGACGCGGGCGTCAGCAACGAGCATCCTGACCTAATAAACAAGCTCCAAGACGGCTACAACTCGACAGGTGCGGGCGATGCGGACGACACGCACGACCCCTTCAATTCGCACGGCACACATGTCGCGGGTATCGCGGCAGCGCTTTCAAATAATKGTGAAGGCATGACCGGAATGAGCTGGGGTTCACCGATTATGCCGATCAAAATGGCGAACTTGCTCGGGTTTACCAGCGATGTCTGGCTCRGCGAGGGGCTGAYCTGGGCGGTCGACAACGGCGCAAGCGTCGCGGTCATCAGTTACGGGCTCGACAACGGCAGCGCCCTGATGCACGCGGCGATTCAGTACGCGCACGACAGCGGCGTGGTTGTCTGTGCCTCGACGGGCAACTCCGGGGCGCAAGGCGTCAAGTACCCCGCGTTTTATCCAGAGACCATCGCGGTCGGGGCAACAGACAACCAGGACCAGATCGCGATCTTCTCGACATTCGGACCAGAGGTCACGGTCGTGGCGCCGGGTGTGGACATCGTTTCGACATGGGATGATTTCAACGGACCGCCTACCTACAGCTTCCAGTCCGGGACCTCCGCGGCGTGCCCGCTTGTGGGCGGGATCGTGGCGTTGATGCTCTCGGCTGACCCGGAGTTGACACCGGACCAGGTTGCGATGTTCCTTAGGGACTCGGCTGAGGACCTTGGGCCATTTGGATTCGACATCATGTACGGGTACRGCAGGGTCAATGCACACCGAGCTGTTGGCCTTGCGATGGGCGTTCGGGTCTGTATCGCTGATGTGAACTTCAACGGCAGGGTCGAGTTCTCGGACTTCTCCGCGTGGATCAACGCATACCTTGCCGGACTGCCCGAGGCGGATCAGAACGAGAACGGCAGCGTGGAGCCGGCCGATTTCACAGCCTTCATCGCAAACTTCAACGYCGGCTGCTCGTAAGGGCACCCCGTCAATACAGGTGTAGCCTTTGTAACGGTTATGCACAGAGCCACCGGTATCGGTGTGCCTCTTGACGGGTGGATTGCCCTGTTTTTCAGGGTTTCTCATGAAGCCAACAGATGCTGACTCCGATCATACTCGTATCCGGCGGTCTGTTTGATACTTCAGTTCACCGCCGTGTGGTTTGTTCTCTGTGCCGAATCGTTGGCTCAGCGAGTAGTAGCGGGGATGGCGGCAGATGAATGACAACACCGGCGATTCGATTCGGATCATGAGCGAGTTTGCGGATGATCCTGATATGAGCGAGCTTGTTCGGGAATATGTCGGCATGATGCCCCGGCGTGTGGACCAGATGATGGATGCGTTCGAGCGCAACGAGCGGGACCATCTGATTCGGCTGGCGCACCAACTCAAGGGTTCAGGCGGGGGGTACGGCTTTCCGATCTTGACCGACGCTGCGGGGAAACTCGAAGAGTGCCTCCTGGAGCTACCTAGCAACGATCTTGGTGAGGTAGAGACGCAGCTCCAAACCCTCGTCGATGTGTGCAGCAACATGGCAGCGTGAGTCAAGATCCAGTCCGAGTTTGTCGATCTATCCACTCCAGCAAGACGAGAACCAGACCCCGATGAATCAAGATCAAAGCAACGAGACGGAAGACAAACGCCACTCGGTCCTCGTCATCGACGACTCCGAGGATGTGCATCGTTTGCTTCAGGCAAGGCTCCGCCAGGAGAACATCGACCTGCTCGCGGCACTCGACGGCAGGACCGGTCTGGCGATCGCTGAGCAAGACTCGCCCAGCCTGATCCTCCTCGATCTGGACATGCCCGACATGGACGGCTTTGAGGTTCTGCGTCAGTTGAAAGAAAGCTCTACATCGCATGATATCCCGGTCATCGTGCTTTCTGGGCTGCACAGCCCAGCGGACAAAGTCGTGGCGTTTGACCTTGGCGCGGTTGACTACATCACGAAACCATTTGACCTCATGGAGCTGCGTGTGAGGTTGCGCTCGGCACTCAAAATGTCGGACCTTATCGACATGCTCGCAAGGCTGGCGCATGTGGACGGCCTGACGGGCCTCTGGAACCGCGCTCATTTTGATGACCGGTGGGCAGCGAGCATCTCTGAGAACAACCGTCAGGGCAGGCCGCTGAGCGTGGCGCTCTTTGACCTTGACCACTTCAAATCCGTCAACGACACCTACGGCCACCCCGCGGGCGATGCGGTCCTGCAAGTCTTTTCCAAGCTCATCAGACGCGAATGCCGGGCGAGCGATATCGCGTGTCGTTACGGCGGCGAAGAGTTCGTTCTTATCATGCCAGACACCACGCCCGAAGATGGAAAGCTCGTGTGTGATCGGATCCGCATGGAGCTTGGCGCACTGCACTGGCCCGCGCACCCGGAACGCAAAATCACGGTCTCGATCGGCGTGTGCGGCACAGAAAAAGGTGTCGCCGTCACACCCCAGCAGTGGCTCGAAGACACCGACAAAACGCTCTACCGCGCCAAGAAGGGCGGCAGGGATCAGGTCATCGCCATCGATGTCGAGTCGGGCAACCTCATCGAGGTTGCAAAGGCCGCATAGGCTAGAACTCGAAAAGCAAACCCACATACAGCCCCGGCGCATCGCGCGCGGGGTTGCTTTTTTCACCCGAGATCCTCGCGTTCGAGAAATGGTGCCAGCGCAGGCCCGTGATGAGCCGGGTGTTCGAGTCGTCAAAGAGTTTGTAGGTCACACCCGCGCCGACGCGGGGCATCAGGTTAAAGCTCGTGCCGGTGTCTGGGACATCGTCGCCGGTCAGGATCATGCCCATCCCGATCTCGCCGAACGCTGACCACCGCTGGGCTTGGTAGAAGTGGTACCGCATCACAAGGCTCGTGCTCACACCAACCGTGTCGTCATTCTGAAAGATCGCCCAGAATGCCGCTTCGACACCCACCTCGAAATCATCAATCACGAAATAGGTGTACTGGCCGTGGATGTTGGTATCGACATGCCCGTCGATGTCTGGCCCGATCATCGAGCCGAACATGAGGTGCTGCGTCTTCTTGGCGCCGTATCTCTTGTATGGGAGCCTGCATTCGACGAGACCAAGTCCGCCCTCTTCTGGCTGGGGGGTTTCAAACGAAACCGCCTGAAAGAGCGACACCCGCTCGGCTTCTTGGGCACGGGCACCGGGGCAGGCGAAAAGCCCGAGTAGAATCACGATGGCTATTGTGGCATGCATGGTGCGTACGGTATCCTGAGTTGCACCACGCCGGGAGCGAGCCATGGATGAATCTCGTGTACAGCAGATAGAAGAAGCCCAAGCCTTTGCCGAGAAACGCTCGGACGATCTCGATGCTGCGATCCTTGAACTCGGCAACCGGGTGCTCGAATTAGTCCAGCGGTTCGAGCACCTCGAGCGCCGGTTTGAGGATCTAAGCACAGCACAGGACGCAGGCGAACCGGGCGATGAAGTCCCGCCACACYCGGGCAGGTTGCCCGGCGGGCGCTGATTTTCGGCTAGGTCAGCAGCGATTCGCCTGTCATCTCATTGGGTTTGTCCMAACCCATCATCTCGATCGCGGTGGGGAAGATGTCGGCGAGTTTGCCCCGCTTGGCTCTCGCCTCAGGGTTGTGCCAGTTCTTGGTGACCTGATCCCCGCGAAGCGAACGATTTTTAAACGCATCCCCGACCACGATCATCGGCACATCAAAAATCGTGTGCGCGGTCTGGGGTGGGTCATCGGCGTCAAGGCGCATCTGTTCCGCGTTGCCGTGGTCAGCGGTGACGATGAGCGAGCCGCCACGGGCGATCGCCCGCTTGACGATCTCTCCGGTGAACGCATCGACCGTTTCGCACGCCTTGATCGCAGCATCGAGTTTGCCGGTGTGCCCGACCATGTCGGCGTTTGCAAAGTTGACGACGATCACATCCTCGCAATCGTCCGCATCGAGCCGCGCCAGCACCGCATCGCGCACGCCGGCTGCCGACATCTCCGGCTGGAGGTCGTAGGTCGCGACTCTGGGCGATTGGATGATCTCCCGCCGTTCGCCCGCAAAGGGGTCATCGCGGTAGTCGTTGAAGAAGAAGGTGACATGCGGGTATTTTTCGGTCTCGGCGCAGCGAAACTGCGTCAGCCCGAGCTTTGCAAAGAACTCACCCGCGATCATCGGCATCTTGGGCGGCTTAAGAAACGCAACCCGCGCAAGCCCCGCCAGCCTCTCTGAGTAGGGCGTCATGAGCACAAACTCGATGTCGAGCTTTGGCCCTCGGTCAAAGCCCTTGTTGCCAGAGTCTGGTGATGGCGTCAACTCATCAGCGCCCTCAAACTCGGGAAGTAAGAACGCCGAGCAGATCTCGCGTGGGCGGTCGCCCCGGTAGTTGTAGAAGATGACCGTATCGCCATCGGTGATCCGGCTTTCGTTGGCCTCGCCGATCGTGCAGGGTTCGACGAACTCATCGCCAACAAGAGTCGGGTCTTTGGGGCTGTCATAGAAATGCGCAATTGCTTCAGATGCCGATGCGAAGTTGGCTGGTGCGTCTTGGCCGGTGAGCAGGTCGTAGGCTTTTTTGACGCGTTCCCAGCGGTTGTCGCGGTCCATCGCCCAGTACCTGCCGACGACGCTGGCGATCCTGCCGACACCGATCTGTTGGGCGCGTTGTTGAACCTGTTCGGCGAATTCCTTGCCCCGAAACGGCCCGGTGTCCCTGCCGTCGGTAAAGAGATGGATGTAGACGCGGCTCTGGTTGAGTGATTTGCAAAGCCGAAGCAGCGCGTAGAGATGTTCGAGCTGGCCGTGAACGCCCGCGTCGGAGTTGATGCCCATGAGGTGGACAGCCTTGCCCGCATCGCGCGCTTTGGTGATGGGTTCGACGAGGGCGTCGATCTCGCCGAGCGCATCTTCTGAGCACTCCTTTGAGATCCGCACCGCATCCTGATCGACGATTCGGCCCGCCCCGATGTTCTGATGGCCGACTTCTGAGTTGCCCATCGTGTCGTCGGTGAGGCCGACATCCTGGCCGCAGGTCTTGATGAGCGTCCACGGGTACCGCTGCATCAGCCCATCGGCGACAGGCGTCTTGGCGAGCGCGACCGCATCAAACGGGGCCTGTTCCGGGAAGGGGTTGGTCCCCCAGCCGTCGCGGATGATGAGGACAAATGGGGCGTTGTTCGGTGCTTTGGT
>NVSP01000075.1 GCA_002732755.1 Phycisphaera sp. | reverse complement strand
TAGTTCTATATTACTGACGCCAAAGACTATTAAGTTGATTGGCAATTCAAAGATTGCAAAGCGAGTAAGGCAAGCGAGGTCATCGCCATCAACCGTATTGCTGTCATCGGGTACGCCGAAGCTAACGCTCGGTACCTCGGCCAGCACATCCTCTAGCGCTGAGACCGTAACGATACCGCTCTCAGGCTGGTTCTCGTCTATCGCTGTAACGATAAGGTCTATTGCCTCGTCTGAACCCCAAGAGCCAGGTGAGAGGCGTATACGCCTACCAATCCAAATGCGGGTAGAGCGCTGGTTACAGTCAAAGGTAGCCGCTCGCTGTATGGCCGAACGCTGATACAGAATCCTGTTTGCCTGCTTAACCGCTGTTGATTTGTTGGTAATGGCGCTAAGATTGAGCGTTGAGAACTTCGGGCCATAGAGGTCTACGCTCACTTCATTCTGGACAGGAAAGGCTTGAGTTGAATACTCGTTCGTCGCATCTGTCCATTGAACAGCAAGCTGATTAATAACGCCAGAGCCGCTTGCTCTGCTGACTCTAAGCGTACCGTCAACTAGGTTGCTGTCATCAATTATTATAAAGTCATCGTCTGTTAGATTCTGATTCTCTCGGATCATATCCATAGCGATTTTTCCATCGGTATCGACGAACAGATATGAGTTTGTCCATGTACTTATATCAGAGAGAACGCTTATTGCTGGCTGCGCCGTTGACATAATAAACGAGAGACCAAAGACCTCGGCTGCAAACTGGTCTGCGGCATCTTGGAAACTGTCAGCATTGATGTAGGCGGGCGGTATACGCAAGCCCCATATAGGATTTGTCAATATCTCAAAGATGATGTGCGCTGGGTTCGCATCGTCGCCGATGTTTGAATCGCCTGTCAGCGAGGTAATCGGATAGCGCGCAAGCTCAAAGGCAAGACTGCTAGGCCAGTTTGGCGACGAACCTAGATTAGCTTCATTGATTGTTGCGAAGCAGTAGCGGTTGAATCTTGGCGGGTTTGCATCTATCGCCTGAAAGTACGGAGCGTATGGCTGACCATCTATGCCCCAGAAGAATGAGAATGTTCCGAGGTCTGTTGTTATGTCAGTCGGTGCGCCGTCTGTTCTTGATAAGGGTCCGCCATTCCATATGGATTCGTTGCGGTTGGTAATGTCTAAGAGCGTTGCAACTGGCCCCCAACCAAGAAGCATCGCAGCGTCTACTTTGTAGCTGACCGTAGAGCCCCCGCCTTGGCTGCCAAGACCGCTACCGCCCCCGCCCCCGCTCTGCGAGCTAGCGAAAGAGCCGTAGTGCATCTGCAAGCCGCTCAGCTTGCCTCGGCCAAACAAGATTGGTATTGGCGTACCTTCTTTGTTGCTGGTAAAGCCGCTGAGGTCAGAAGCAGGGTTGAACTCTGCGCCAGCTTCAGCGCCAAGTAGCGCTGAGGCAATGAGAATGCCGCCGAGATAACCAGCCTGCGCTCCTGTTGGACCGCCGTAGTAGAACCCGATAGCTGCGCCAGTAAGACCAGCGCCTAGTACAGTTGCTTCTCTTTCGCTAGCGCCCATTCTCCGAAGTTCCAGTAGTTGAAGTAGAGTTTGTAGTTAGCCTGTAGGCATAGACGAAACGCTTACGCCAGCGGTTGTCATCGAAACGAGACTCAATCACTTTGTCTGCTTGCGCGCCAGCTACGGCGTGAAAGATAGAGCCTCTGTTACTTAGTACGCCAACATGGGCTTCTGTGCCTTTGCCGAAAGCGAAGCAAAGAATATCGCCAGCCATCAATTCGGTAGGGTTATCAATGCGCCTGAGACTGATAGCCTCTTTCAATTGCTCAAAGGCTGGATGCTTATCTATGTTGTCTGTCAAGTACCATTGGCGGGAATACTCAACAGGGTTGAGGTCTTCTGGTATCAGGCCAAGTTGTTTGTAGACAGCAAGAACTAGACCGATGCAATCAACGCCGTTGATATTCTGGCCCATATGCCGAAACGGAACAGACAACCATGTATCTAGCTCTTTTTGATAGTCATCCGCTGCAACCAATGCATACGGCGATGCAATGACATAGCCAACAGGCGTAGCGCTTGGCTGTCCTTCAATGGGTTTGTTTAGCTCCGCTCTTCTTTGCGCTAGAGTTGTAGTTCTGCGCCCATTGGTAGCGGTTCGCTTTAGATTCTTCGCTCTTCTATTGCAGTTGCATCCCATCTTATAACCTGTCCGTTGCTATATTCCGTATTTGGATAAATGGAGAACCGCCGAAGTTGTCCCTGTTGTTGAACTTGGCGCATCCGTTAACGCCGTCTTTGGTTCTCTCGCATCCGTAACTGATTTCAACCTGCATACCTACATCTACCGTGTTTGGCATCTTGGTTAGCAGCGTCAAGCCTCTATAGAGGTTGTTGCCTGTTATCTCTTCGTCCTGGTTGATGCTTGCTCGCTTACATATCTCAGTTCCGAAATTAATGATGCCGCCCTCAAAGGCTGACTCTACATGCGCATTGGCCGATGGTTCAATCAATACAGATAGCTGTCTAYGGTTGTCATTGATAAACTGAATAGTGCCTGTAAAGGTATGGTCTTCTTTGCTGGCTCTGCAAGTAAAAGAATCGTACAAGCGGTAAGGGCAAGACTTGAAAGTTAGAACCCTTGGTATCGTTTCTTGAAAGCGAGAATTAAAGCCGTTGAATAAGGCGCTTACCGTATTGTCTCGTCTGTCTACTGAGTTTGATTCGCCCCAGAAAGCAACGATGTAATCTTCGCTTGTATAGGTTGTCTTGGTTTCGGATGCGTAGACCTGATAAACCTTTACTGTCAGCGTCTCGGCAATGGCTGCCGCTATGTACTCGGCAATGAATGGGCTATCAAAGTTCGTAGAGATCGTAAGACGGTCTGGGTTTTCGCCTGCGCCTCTTTGTATCTTGCCTCTGTTGAGATACATAGGCGAGAACTCTATCGTTTCGCCTTCGGCATCTAGCGTTACGGGTACATCTGCTGTTGTTGCTTGCAGCGTATTGATGCAATCGCCCTCGTTGTAATAAAATAGGTAGCATTCGTAAAGCAATCTTTCTTGTTTTTGTCTGTCAGTATTAGCCATAGTGTTTCTCTTAGATTGCCGTTACGATGCCGTCACCATCGCCTAGGGCTTCGCAGCTTGTAGTAAGTAATGCGTAGTCTGTTTCTTCAAGCAGTAGGTATTGAGCTTCGGTCATAGTCGAGTAACAAATTGCATTGAGGTCTGTATCGGTATCAATGATTTCTGATACCTGCCCCGCCTCTCTTATCTCTTCGACAAAACTAAGCTCTATGTCTACATTCTCGCTTGTTTGATGCGCCAGCTCTAGCGAATCGGATGCAAAGGTAACTCTGTAGATGATGCTGATAGAGTCATCTGTAGTAACAGTGAATGGAATACCGCTGTTGAGTTCGATGTAGCCATCGCCAAAGGTCGTAATAGTTCTGACAAAGTAGCTGCCAGCTTTGTAGACCAATATATTCTGGCCGATGTAGAGCGTTACATCGTGAGTCTGAATCGGTAAGTAGTCAACGCCGGCAGAGGTATCAGCGGATAGGCGCAAATCCTCTTGCCATGAAGGTAAGCAGAAGCTCTCGTTTCTGCCCAGTCTCGCTTCAAAGAATGCCTCTATCTCTGCGAGGTCAACAAAGCTGTTGAGCCTGTAGTTGTTGGTGAATGTCAATGGGTTCGGCGTAGCCTTGTCAGTATCTAGCCTTGCGGGTCCATGCCCAAGCTCTAAGAGTTGTAGATTGATTTGCGGTTGATAGCGGCTCGCTTTGGTTCTCTCTGGTACAAAGTCAAAGAGCAAGCATTCCGTTTTCTCGGTAGCTTCGGTTTGGGAATAGGATAGCGCTGGGCTTGGTGTCGCTCCGCCTTCGCTCGGGTTGTATTGGTCTGAACTCATTAGCAGCAATCGTTCCCGTAAAAATCCCAWAGCAAGACATAGATTCGTAAACAGTATTTCTTGAGACCATCCGAACCTATACTTWGCTCAGATTGCAACGTTGTTGTAGGTATATTTTCCAAGCTATTATTTACATTTAGGACAGTTGCTAAAAACGGGCTGTGAGGGTAGTAAAACTCACAATCTGCTATTACAGGGTCGCAAGAACTGGGCGATGGAAAACCAAGAGAAGCGTACTGTAATACGCAAGGAAACTGAGATTCCGTACCGCAACCAAAATCGGATGGCTGTTGAAAAAAGCTATTTGATTCATATAGATTTAGAAAGTAATTATCGCATGGGCACCCGTCAGAATCCGAGCAATCATTTGGTGCTGCACTCATCTGGTCTAGGTCGGGGTCATCTCTGAATATAGGTTTCAGGTTGTTATGCAGTGTTAGCTGCCAGCCGTTGTCGGAAAGGCTTACATTCATAGCCGCTGTGTATGGCGTTCCGTTCCCATCCCAGTCTAGGGTTTCGGCGTAGTACCATCTTATATCTTTGCGATTCAATGAGGGGAACAACCAATCATAATTAAGGCGATTGATTGATAAACTATACGTCTCAGAGCCGAGCCACGGCGCATCATATGAGGGGCACAAATCTCTGCAACCTGTTGTTTCATATTCTACATATTCTCGGTCTACCGCATTCTTTATTGTTGCTGTTGCCGTAGACAGCTTGCTGACTTCATAACATGCGGGGTTCTCGTATGTCCCAGGAATAATTACCGTCCTGCTTGTACCGCCGATGCCGTAAAGCTCATGCCCGGTGCAGCCGTCAAAATCGCCTACGTCTGTATCTGCTGTAACTGCTTTGGTCAAACCAACAAGGGCTGAGTCTGGTACCTGCAAGCAGTTATTTGTATAGCAGCCGCCCCCGTCATCTGTAAGGGCGCATACAGCAGCAAGCCCGGCGTAGATAAAGTCATATCTCGGAAGGCCCGGCTGAGTAAGCTGCACGTCCCAAGCGCCTTCGCCAAAATGGACCATGCCAATAGGTAAGAACGAATGAGAGCCAACAGTCTTGCCGTAGCATGAATTGTATTTAGCATCTACAGCCGATGCGCCATCCCAATAGTTTCCTATTGTTACAGAAACCGGAGATGCTGGCGGTAAGTCTTTGGTCATCGTGCAGCCATGCGTAAGGCTCGTTTGATAGCCGTATGTCAACGCTAGCTGAGGATGCCCGAACTTATAAGGGGCCGAGGTCTTACCAATGCAAGGGTCATCACGCCAGTAGGTCTTACCATCCGCTGCAACAGTTCCATCGGTATAGGTTGCTAGCTCATCTGTGAAAACATGGACATTGAGAAGCGAACCCCATGCGCCCTTCTTTGCTGATATCTCATCGTTGCCTAGAGACTGGTCTACATCATGCTCAATACAGACCCGAACTTCTGCTGTATAGGTTGTTAGTTCATCATCGCCTAAGTAATCAAGCGTTGCAATCCATACCCAGCGGCTTACGGTCGGCGTGAGTAGTGACCAGGTAGAAATGCCAGCTTTGACATGATGCCAATGTCGAGAGGTTGTAGTAGCTTGGGTGTAGGGATACTGAAAACCGCATTCCCATTCTTGACTAGCAAGCGCAGCTATCAAGTTGTTTAGTGTTGAGCCGTATGTATGAGTAGCGTTCTGAGAAAGAGAAGCAGCGTTAAAGTTGATAAAGAACGTCTGAGGTACTGCGGCATCTTTGGCTCTGAATGCTGGGCGCTCTTCGCTTGGGTTGTTGCATGGCGTGTCAAAGACTGGAATTGCTAGATAGTCGCCATTGATGAGCGCTGGTTCGCAAACCTCGCCGCCGTCGTCTGGCCCTTCGGGGTCTACACGCAAATCAATCTGGCCCATGATGCCCGTTAGCGGTGTTTCGCTAGCTTCATGCCAAGATATAGCAGCCTCGCATATTTGGTCTGTAATCCATTGCATGTTGATTTTATTTGGCGCGCAAGTAAATACCCTAAAGCAATAGATAGTGTCAGCGCTTGCGGGCGCATCAGATGTACCAAGCGAATACTCATCATCTAGTTCTAATGTTATAGTTGTTGAATCAAATGAAGAGGCAAGAACAGTACCAACAAAGTAAACGGTTGACGATTGCCAAACCATTATCTTGTGGCCAGCCTCGATTGGCTGGTAGTCTGTCTTGTCTGATATCTCAAACTCTACATACGAGGTGCCGCCCGAATCTGAGCCTGTACCGGGCATTGAAGCTATATCAGTAACGGGCCGAACTACTCGCCAGTCTGGAACATCAAACAACTGTGTTGTATTGTTGCGTAGCCCATGCAATATCTTTGAGTTCTCAGTACCCTTGAACTGAGTTACATACTCAATAGTTGCAAGCGCATCAGTTCGCAAAGCTGTTCTCTGCCTTTGTTGTTGACGAGAGATAGCGCTACCCGTTTTGAATGTCTTACTAAACGAGTACGCATGTGACCAATCGGGATAGAACGGATAGGCAATTGCCATTTTTAGACAAGCATCCTTCTTACAGCTTGCTTATTGGCGCTGATTATGTTTAGGTTTACTGACTGTCCTTGGCGGTCTGCAACAGCCGTCAAGATGTCGTTAACATCGAACGCATTAATATTGGTTATCGTCGGCGCTGAGGCGGTTAGGTTGCTCGCTACTCGGCTTTGCTGCGCTGCGTTGAGAACTACCTCGCCTGGAGTTAGCATCGCTGGGATTATGTCACGGCTTACTCTTGGTCCTGGTACCATGCCGCCAGCAGCAAAGCGTTTAATGCCTTGCGTTGTAGCTATGCCGCCGTGGAATGCGCCGTTACGCCCACCGCTAAACATGTTCATTAGCGAGGCAAAGAWCCCGTTTGCGCCKCCGCCCGCCTGAGTATTACTAGCCGTACCCGTAAGCCCCATGATTGCGGCTCTCGTAAGCATCCTTGTAATATCGCTGAGTATTGACGAAACCATATCTTTGAACGCATCTTTAACTGATGCCGTACCGTCGATGATTGAATCGAATGAGCTGGATAGGTTGTCAGCGAACACCGAACCGAGTTGCGGAATCTGCTCTTCCAGACTTTGCATCTGTTCTTGCAGAGCAACAAGCTCTAACCTGAGTTGGCTAGCCTTCTCAGCTTCGCCTTGGTTCGTAGCGATTCTTGCCAATCGCTCTTTGAGCGCTATTCGCTTCTTGAGAATGTCTAGCTGTAGCTTCTGGTTAGCACCCTCGTTGTTTGCGAATTGGCCGGAGTTAGCGAAAAGTCCTGTTCTTCCTTCTGTTTCAAAGTCTCGTATCTTGTTCTGTACACTTATCTTGACCATTTCAGTAGCGAACTTCTTAGTTGCTGCTGCATTCTTTGCAATTTCTAATCCAACAGCGTTGAGTTCGTTTCGTAGCTTRCCTACAACCTGAACTTGTTTCTCATATAAGTCTAAGTCTTCTTGGCTAACAATGCCTTCAGCGTTAGGTTCTAATGTAAGCGCTTCTTTTTGCGACTCTTCTATATCTAGCATTTCTTGGAGTAGTATCTTGTTTGAACTCAAGATACCTGCTTGACGCTGATATGCTCGCAACTGGTCTTGCAGATTATTAGATATCTTCAAATGTTCTATCTGAAGTTCTCTGGCTCGTCTGACATTATCTTCATCAGTAATGCCTACGCCAGACCGGGTTAGCATCCTTTGAACTTTTGCTACCGCATCAGCGCTGCTAACGCCTGAGGACGAGCCAGCAGCATTGGGCGCTTGTCCGCTCTCTTCTTCCTGGTCCGCCAATCGTTTAGCCTGGTTTGCATGTTCTCTAGCCCAATACTCATCAACTATGAGCGCTGAATCTTCTAGTATGTTTGTAAAGTTAAGGGTTCTTAGTGCAATACCGAACGCTTCCATTGTTGCCATAAAGCTAAACGCAGTATGTTTCAGTCCAATTATTAAACCATCCCATAACTGACCTATTACTTTGAACGTAGCTTTTGCGCCGGTTAGGAATCCATCCCATAGCCCCTTCGTATTTATGTCTGCGTTTTCAAATTCTTCATCGCTGATATCGAACAGTCCTTTGAAAAACGTTGCAACACCGAGAAGAGCAAGCACTATGAGCGCTGGTAGTATTCTTGCCGTAGCGGTGACTCGCAAAAGAACTTTGCCAATATTCTTAAGACCTCCTGTTGCGGTCAAGAGCCATCCGCCTAGTATCTTTATTTGTTTCGTAAAAGAAATAAGTATAAGCGATACGCCTGCTAATCCTACAGAGCCAACCCCAACGGCGAGTGGACCAGTTGCGCCTGACTCATTGAGCTTGGCAAGACCCGCAGATAACCAATCAAGCAACGGACCAACTACTTTGTCTAACGTCTTGCCAATCTCGGCCAACGCATCTTTGACTACTGCTGAAAATCTTGTAAAGCTGTTAGTGCTAAATATGTCTTGCTGGGCATCAGATATGAACGCTGCTCGTTGGCTTTGCGTTGCGTCCTTAAGACCTGCTGGCGGGTTTCCCAAAAGCGGAGCAAGGGTCAAGGACAACGTGCCTGTCTTGATGAACCTAATAACAGACTTCGATATCTCATCAACGCCAGACGTTGAACGTTGAGCCAAGCTACCTATTGCAGCGTTGAGGTCTAGAGTTTGCTGCTCAGCAAGGTTCAGCGCAAGGGTGTACCCTTGAAACTGAGTAATTGCTGCTCTTGTAAAGCCGCCCGCCCTACCTAGCTCGGTAGCCTGCCGTCTCAGACTCTCAACAAACTTGTCGCCAACTTTAGTATTACGTTCTATTGAATCAGCAAGGTTGGTTTCTGCTCGCTCAAGCGACTCAAACTCTCGGATTGCTTTGCGAATAGTAGCARGGCCAGCAATGCCAATAATCAGCTTCTTGAATCCGCTGCTGAGCTTGTTTACGGAATCGCCTGTTTTCTTGACAGTATTGTTTAGCTTGTTGAACTGAGCGTTAACTTGCTGTAGTAGCGCTTGATTCTGAACGCTGATGTTGATGAGCGCATTTAGGTTGGCCATTTACTTAACTCTCTTTGGCCTCGTTGATTTCCTTTTAGCGGATTTTTCCGTATTCCGTTCTCTGGTCATCTGTCCGAAAGCTCTAATAGACGAGGCTGCATTGCCTTTGGTTGCTGTAGATTGATTCGATGAAACGCCGCTTATTACCTCTATTTCATGCTGCAACTCTTTCTTACTATTCTCTAGTTTTTTGATTTCTGTTTGTAAAGCCTTAGCTGATTTCTCATCGCCAACCATGATGGTTCGCAGAGAACGTATCTCAGTGTCAATCTCAATTTGGCAGACCATGTAGTAGAAAATGAAGACCCGCTGGTAGCTGTAGACGTTTACGCAATCGCTGTAATTATGACCATGCGGTATGAGCCGCCCGATTATTTGGTCGGGGCTGATTCTGCTTCGCTGCCCATCGTTGCTATCTTCTCCGTTATCATGTTGAAGAAAGATTGCCAGGCGGATACGTTTGATGCAGTAAAATTTGCCTCTATAACAGCCTCGCTGATTTTGAGAACAACAGTTACAGGTAGCTCATCAATGCTGTCTAGCTTCTTGCCATCAACCTCAACCGTACATAAACGCTTAATCACTTTGTCCATATCCCCAAACATATTGCCAGGAGCTTTTGATATTGCGGAATAAACAAGCGATAAGAATGTTTCTTCTAATGCCGTCATATCAGCCCAAGTAGCAGCCCTTGCGGTAGCTGCTATCTTGTGGTCGCCGATGGTTTCTTCAATTTTCACTGTTTCTAGTAAATCATTAAACATAGTTTGGGCCTCGTAAGAAAGGCAGAACAGCGAGAGAGAGCCGAAGCCCGAACTCTCTTTTAGCCCCGCTGTTCTGCAATCCGGTAGTTACATAGATTGGGCTTCTAGTATTCTAGTTTTTGCTTATCGGTAAACGGTGTAAGTTCCGTATGGCTGAGTATTGCTTGTGCTTGCAAGAATCTCGATACGGAACGGCAAGCTAGACCAATCGCTATCGCCAATAGACATTGGGCCATTGGCTCGGATGGTTGCCTTTACGCCTGTCCATTCGTGAACCTCGCCCTGATTTCCAATAACGGCAATGTAGAACGAATCGAGTTCCTGTACACCAGTCAATGAGCCTGGATAAAAACGCTCGCCGTCTATAGTTCCATAATCATATGTTATATCAATCGCTTCGGAAGCGGTTACAAGCGTACTTGTTTTGAGAAACGTAACAAGACCTAGCTCGTAATCAACCTCGTAGTCTGTTCCCTCGATAAGAGAGTTCGTACCATCGCTAGCTGTGAACGTGCTGCTTGTAATGCTTCTATGGCTGAGCTTATTGCTCTGTCCAAGAATTGCGGTGATGCTTGTAGAACCTTGGCTACCGCCTGCTTGCGCATAGTCGATAGCGTCTGCGCTTGATGCAAAGAACAAGCCTAAGTTCTCAGCGCTGAACTCGTCTAGCGTAAACTCAAGAGCGAATGTTTCAGATATAACATCTTGTCTATCTCTCCTGCGGCTACCCGACCAAGCTGTAAAGTGATCTAGCGTA
>NVSP01000074.1 GCA_002732755.1 Phycisphaera sp. | reverse complement strand
AGAATGCCGCAACTATTTTGCTGCATGTGGATACGGAACATGAATACGCATGGTGCTCTAGGCATTGGGCACTTGGCATTAGGTATAAGGTGATGGTGGTCACTTGGGCTTTTTAATGCCCAATGCCCCGTGCCACTGACCTGTCCGCAGGTCAGTGTTTCTGTATTGAGGATGGCCAAGAGCACTGACCCGAAGACGGGTCAGTGGCACAAAATGCAGGAGTTGCAAACGCTACAGATGTGGTAGAACTGCTCTATCGCCTAGTGCCTCTCTTTACTCGCCCAGCAATTCAGCGATCTCGTCATCAATCGGGTTGCCTGCGCGTTTGTCGCGCTGCTTGCCCTTTTTGGTCTTGGCGACTTGTTCGACCGGTTCGCCCTCCGCATCGTCATTGGTGACCTCGGCTGCATCGCGCGCATCAAGCTCGGCGATTTCGGCGTCGAGCCTTGCCTGCTCTTCAGCGAGGTCTGCTTCTGCCTGCTTTGCGAGCCTGTTTCTTGCGGATTCAACGCGGGGCTTGTCGGGTGACAAGAGCATGGTGAACTGCCTGCCGAAGGGCTTTGGTGGCTGCTCGACCTTGGCGATGTCTTCGAGGGCCTCAAAGAACCGGCGCAGGTTGGCAAGGCCGATGTCTTTGTGCGCAAACTCCCGGCCCTTGAACCGCTGGATGACCTGGACCTTGTGGCCGTCCATGATAAACCGCCTGGCCTGATCGGTTCGGATCTTGATGTCGTGCTTGTCGATTTTGATGGATCGGCCGAGGCGGATTTCCTTAAGCTCGTTGCCCTTGCTTGAGGGCTGCTTCTTCTTTGACAGCTCGTACTTGTGCTTGCCGTAGTCCATGATCTTGCAGACGGGTGGCCTGCTGTCGGAAACGACCTCGACGAGGTCAAGCCCCGCTTCCTCGGCCATGCGCATAGCCTCGTGCGTTTCGATCACGCCGATCTGCTCGTTCTTCGGGCCGATCAGCCTGATGGGGCTGATGCGGATCATGTGATTGACGCGGGTGCGGTTGACGGGGCCTGTGTCTCGAAAGAATCTTCTGCGGGCGATGAGTGGAACTCCGGTTTCAGTCGCGGATTTGATACTCAGCGGCGAGGGCGTGCGACTGGTTCGCCCTTGCCAAGTCTGCCTCGGGTGTACTTACGAATTCAGATTCACACAGCAGCGCCGGTTGGAGCGGGCCGAGGCACCCGCGAGGCAGCCGCTGTGACACATTTCGACATAGACAGGAGCAAGGATCATAAAGAATGCTTAAGAACACAACCAAACCGCCCACGCCCCCTGGTGAGGGCAACATTGGTCGGTCTTTGTTCTTGACGGTTTCCTGTCATTACCCAGATCGTAAGCCCCGTACGGGCAGCCGACAAGGAAAATCCGGCTTGGAACCCGCTCATCGTGCGAATTGAATGATGTTGACCAGAATGCTCACAACCGCCACGACCAGCGTGACGACGAACGCGGTCATGATCCAGGGGCGAACATCCTGCGTTCTRGACAGATCGACGGGAATCTCGGCCTGGCTCGATACCTCGGCGGCGGTGACGGCTGCCAGGTCTTCCTCACCAAACATGTCTTGGTGAGCCAAGGGCGGCGATTCGCCCTTGTGGACCGCCCGCAGGTCGATCAGCAGATCTTTGCAATTCTGGTACCGCTTGGCCGGGTCTTTGGCCATCATCATCTCGATGATCTCAGACACCCCGCAGGAGAGCTTGGGATTCACATGATCCGGGGGGACAAGCTCGGCCTTGAGGTGCTTGTGCATGACGGCGGAGGGGTTCTTGCCCTCGAAGGGCACCGCCCCCGTCACCATGTGATAAAATGTCGCGCCCAGCGAGTAGATGTCGGCGGGCGGGCCGATCACTCGCTCGCCTCGGATCTGCTCGGGGGAGATGTAGTACGGCGTGCCGAAGGCTTTGCCGGCCTCGGCCTCGGCGGCTTCCTTATCAGAAACTGCCCGCGCCAGCCCCATGTCGGCGAGCTTCACCACGCCGTCTTTGGAAATCATGATGTTCTTGGGCTTGACATCGCGGTGGATCAGTCCCTTCTCGTGGGCATGCACGAGCGACTCGGCGACCTGCAYGATGACCTCGACAGCATCGAGTTCTTTGAAACGCTTCTGCTTAACAATGTCGTCGTAGATCGTCCTGCCGTCAACATACTCCATCACGAAGTAGTGGAACTCTCCGGCCTTGCCCACATCGAAGGCCTGCACGATGTTGGGGTGGTTGAGTGTCGCGGCGGCCCGACCCTCGGCGTAGAAACGCTCGATGAACTGGGGGTTGTCGCTGAACTTGCGTGGCAAGACCTTGATCGCTACGGTCCGGTCGAGGCTGAGCTGGTTGGCCTTGAAGACGGTCGCCATCGCGCCGGCACCGAGCTTGCCCAAGATCCGAAATCCAGGGATTTTCTGGCCCGAGCGTTCGGCTTCGATGATCTGGCGTAGGCGTGTGATCTGCCGCTGCGTGACATACTGGTTGTCAACAAGGATCTGAACGAGCGAGGCCTGGTTGGCGTCCTCACGGACGATTTTGGCCTGCTCGAGGCAGTGCTGGACCTCGTCCTGCGTCGCAAGCCCTTGGTCGATGACGAGGCGACCGACGAGTGTGTCAATGTTGGTACCACCCTTGGCAGCGTCCTGGATCGCTTCCTCGGCCTGCTCAGTCGTGGGCGATGGGACAGGGCGTGTTTTACCCGACGCATCTTTCATCGGCGAGGTGTCTTCCATGTTGCTGTTGCCGGGTGATGCCATAGGGTCTCGCATAGTAGAGGCTCTGGACGCGTGAGCACGCTATCGCCGTTGAGATTGGCTGTCAAAGAGGTCATGTGTCAGATCCTCAGGGGTCAGAGTGCCCCGTTGCCCTATACTCCGGCCCAACCGCCCGAAAGGTTCCCTGCCGCCCATGCTTGTCAGCGATTCCAGGCCAAGAAACCTCAAGTGGATCCATGCTGGGCCGTTGCTCTATGGTGACTGGGGCACAAGCCGGCTGTATGTTCTCGGGCTGGCGTTCCTTTATACGGCACACACCAGCGTTCTCTATCTTGCCGCCATCGGCCTCTTAATGATCGCTGTAGGCTGGGCTTATACCATCGTTTGCAAGAGCTTCCCCAACGGCGGGGGTGTCTACACCGCGGCCCGCCAACTCAGCCCGACGCTCTCGGTCATCGGTGCCACGCTCCTGCTCTCGGGCTACATCATGACGGCGGTGATCAGCATCATCGTGGCGTTTCACTACTTCGGGACCCCGCCCGGCCTGACCATTCCGCTGGCGATGGTGACACTTGCGTTCGTCGGGTTTATCAACTGGTTCGGCGCCCGGGCCGCGGGTCGGTTCGCGTTGTTCGTTGCTGCGGGTGCTCTTGGTGTCTCGGCGATCATGGCGCTCCTGAGCATCCCCTTCTTCATCAAGGGCATCCAGACGATCGATCTGGATTTTTTCCGCCAGAACTCAGCCGTCGATGTGTGGGTTGCGTTCACCGGGATCTGCCTAGCGCTTGCGGGTGTCGAAGCGGTCGCCAACATGACGGGGCTAATGACGCACCCGGTCGAGAAGACGGCCAAGCGCACGATCTGGCCGGTGACAATCGAGGTTGTCGCGCTCAACCTGTTCTTTGGGCTTGCGCTTGCGGGGCTGAGCTTTGCCGTTGGCGACACCTCTCTTGCCGAGACGCACACGCCGCATGTCCAGCAGCTTGCAGAGCTGCAAGCCGGCGTTGACGCGGGGACTGTTACGCCAGAGCACTTGCACGCGATCGAGCATGAAGTCGAGCAGTACACCAACGCCTCGATGCGCATCATCGCGCAAGAGGGTGGCGAGAATATGTTCGGGAGCGCGTTTGGTGCTATCGCGGGCAACGTCGCGGGTATCGCGTTCGGCTTGCTCTTACTCAGCGCCACCAACACCGCGGTCATGACGATGGTCTCGGTGCTCTTTGCGATGGCGCAGGACAAGGAACTGCCCACCAAGCTGACCAGGCTCAACTACTCCGGCGTGCCTTGGGTGGGGCTGATTGTTGCGATCGTGGTCCCCGCGGGTGTGATCATTATCGAGCAAGATGTGACTGTCCTTGCCAAGCTCTATGTGCTGGGCGTGTGCGGCGCGATTACCGTCACGCTCTTGTCCGTKGCTGTGAACAAGAAACTCGAGATCGGCAAGTTCAGCAGGGCCGGTCTGTGGGCGCTCGGTCTTTTCCTGCTTGCGGTCACGGTGACCATCGGTGTGACGCAACTCGTATCGGCAGCTTTTAGTGGTTCACTCATCGCTCTGGCTCTTGGTTCTCGCTGGGTGATCGGGCGAATGAAGACGACGGCACMAGAGGCGCTGGAGACACCGCTTCAGGGCTGGCTCGCCGAGCTTCGACAACCGACGATCCAGATCGACCCGACCAAGCCCGCGATCATGCTGGCCGCTCGTGGTCGGAGCCAATCGGAGTTCGCAGTTGACCTTGCCAAACGCCGGGGCGCAACACTGTATGCGATCTTCGTGCGTTCGTTACGCGTGATGGATGTTGTGCCGGGGCAGGTTCCCAATGTTGAAGACGACCCCGATGCACAGGAAGCACTCGGCACCACCGCGGCCTTGGCGCAAAAAGCCGGCGTGCCGTTCGTACCGATTTATGTCACCAGCCCCGAAATCGTCGAAGAAATCCTCGACTACACCGTGACGCATGTCTGCGACACGCTGATTATGGGTAAAACGCGCCGGTCGTTCTTCGCCCGCAAACTCGATGTGGATGTCGTGAGCCAGGTCGCCTCGCACCTGCCCGAAAGTGTCGCGCTCATCACGCGATCAGCGAGCACACCCCACATCGCAAAGCGCTAACCGCGCGGTAGGCACCCTACGCTCTTTGCATGACCCAAACGCCCGACCAATCCCAAGCAGAATCCTCGCTTCTTGCCGGGCTTACCGATGCCCAGCGAAAAGCAACGACGGCGCTCGAAGGGCCGGTTCTTGTGCTTGCGGCGGCAGGCTCGGGCAAAACCAGGGTCATCACCCGGCGGGTCGCGTACCTCATCGAGCAGGGCGTGCCCGCGTGGTCGATCTTGGCGCTGACCTTTACCAATAAAGCCGCCGCGGAAATGCGCGAACGGATCGACACGGTGCTTGCGCCGAATGGTGGGCGAAGCGGGCACGCTCGCGGCTTAGTCGTCACAACATTCCACAGCCTTTGCGCCCGGCTTCTTCGCCGCTACGCCGAGGTCATCGGGCTGAMCCCSMWCKRCTYSRKCKRYGMCMCCGMSGACMWSKYSKSGSKCGTCAAGAGGATTCTCAAAGGACTTGATCTCTCAACAAGCAACTTCCCCCCAAGGTCCGTACTCAGCGCGATAAGCAATGCCAAGAACGAACTGATCGATGCGGAATCGTTCGCAGCGCAGGCGATGGACTTCTCGACGCGCAAGATCTCGGACATCTACACCGCGTACCAGAAGGGGCTCAAAAAAGCGGGCGCGGTGGACTTTGACGACCTGCTCCTGCTCACCGCCAAGCTGCTCAAGGACCACAAAGAAGTCCGCAAAGAATGCCAGGACCGCTGGCAGTGGATGATGGTCGATGAATACCAGGACACCAACCGCGCGCAGTTTGCGATCGCTTCGCTCATCGCCGGTACCAAAGAAGAACGCGGGGCGGCACCCAATATCTTTGTCGTCGGTGACCCAGACCAGGCGATCTACGGCTGGCGCGGCGCGGACATCTCAAACATCCTCGACTTTGAGGAACGCTTCGCCGGTGCGCAGGTCATCGCGCTGGGCGAGAACTTCCGTTCGACGGCACCGATCCTTTCGATCGCCGACACGCTGATCCAGAACAACAAACTCCGCAGGCACAAGGATCTGTTTACGAGCAAAGAAGGCGGCGAACGCGTCACGATCACGCTCTGCCGAGACGAACGCCACGAGGCCGAAATCGTGACCGACTGGGTCCGCGATCTTGTCAACAACTCGGGCGATGGCGATCAGGAGTTGTCGTGGAATGACGCCGCGGTTTTCTATCGCACCAACGCCCTCTCGCGTGTGATCGAGGATCAGTTCCGCCGGGCTGGTATCCCGTACATCGTCGCGCGCGGCACGGCGTTCTATCAGCGCGAAGAGATCAAGACTTCGCTCGCCTACCTGCGCGTCGTCGCCAACACGAGCGATGACGGSYSYMWGCTGCGCATCATCAACACGCCCACGCGAGGCATCGGAAAGACGGCGCTGACGGGTGTGCAGATCTTCGCCGCCGACYACAGCATGACGCTCTTTGAGGCGCTGCGGCACACGGATGCGATCTCAACGATCACCGCGCGGGCCAAGAACTCGATGCGCACTTTTGTTGAATCGGTCGATGCTTGGAACGGGCGAGGCACATTCATGGGCGCAAGTGTTTCGGGYTCGCTGCGCGATCTTGTCGAGCGCGTAATTGTTGAATCGGGGCTGGAAAAACACTACAAAGCGGTTGCTGCCAAAAATGAGGCGGAGGAAGATCGCCTGGACAACCTTGCGGAACTTGTGTCGTCTGCTGCGGAGTTTGAGGAGAACTACGACCCCGCGGACGATCCGATGCAGTTTGATGCGGCGGTCGCTGGGGGAGAGTCGGAGGAGCCGCACATACTTGCACTGCTGCGGACGTATCTTGAATCGGTCACGCTGGTCGCCGATGCGGACGCGGCGGACCCAGACAACGGCGCGGTCACGCTCATGACCCTGCACGCGGCCAAGGGGCTGGAGTTTCCGATCGTGGCGATGATCGCGTTGGAAGAAAATGTGCTCCCCCACTCCCGCGCGAACTTCGCCGACAGTGAGCTTGAAGAGGAGCGCAGGCTCTGCTTTGTCGGCATCACCCGCGCGATGAAACTATTGCACATGACCTCTGCGAAGTATCGGACTGTTCGCGGCATATCTGAACGAACCATACCCAGCCGGTTTATCGATGAGTTTGGCAGCTCGCATGTTGACATCGTTGACCGCGCGGATTCGCTGGGCGGATATGTGCCAAGCGCCGGCACGGATGAGTCGTGGGAAGATGTGCAGGTTGCGCCGCAGATCCGCACCTTTGACCCTGCCAAGCAAGCGCAGAAAGCCCGCGAGGGCAACATCATGGCCGCCTCGCTCAAAGAGGGCAAGATTGTGCGTCATCCTCGATTTGGTGTCGGGAAAATCGTGTCGGTATCAGCCGGTGCCAACGCACGCGCCAAGATCGATTTTCGGAGCGTGGGCATCAAGACGCTGGTGCTCGAATACGCCCGGCTCGAACTTGCCGACTAGGCCGTGTTTTTTAGGCTGGGCCGATGCCGCGATAGAGCTGCTGCACGCGGTCTGCCTGCTGGCGGCGGACAGATTCGAGCACGAGTCTTGGCACGCGGAATGACTGCTCGGTTGATGTCACATTAGAGCAGTGTTCATTCAGACATGCGTACAGGAACTTGAATGCGTCGCGCGGCTGGTGCATCTGATCGAGCGCATCGACTAGGTCCTGCCTCGTGACATCCTCGGCGAACAGATCCAGCAACGAAACCTCAGACGATTCGTCGGCTCTGCACGCGGCGAGGCGCGCTTCGCAGAGGTCGTAGAGCGCGGGCCCTGACCAAGTGAGCCGCTCGACGAGGTTCTGTTTGTCGAGGCGTGCTTCTTGGAAGAAGCTGGTCGATTCTTTGAAGAGCGCGTGGCGGAGTTCGATGGGCAGGAGCATCTTGATGCCAAGGCCTTCTTGCTGGAGGAACTTGTTGTTGAGCATGGGCCAGACGACAGCGCGCATGCGGTCGGCGTCGCCGTTGATAAGTGTAGGTTCATCAACGCGATCAAGAATGACGACAATCGATGCGTACCCAAAGCCGGTGATGGCTTGTTTGAACTTGGTCAGGAGCGCGTAGCGGGTATCGTCGGAATCGGTCAGGGGGAGTGTGCCGCTCTGGCGGAGCGCCGGGTCGAGTTGTTTGAGTGATTCTGTGTAGCTCAGGTCCGAGCGAGTGCTGCAGCGGATTTGTCTTCTGACCTTGCGTGCCAATCGGCGAACCGCGAGGTTGTCCCACGCAACTTTTTTGAGGAGCAGGCCGAGCCAGATCGCGACGGCGCCGAAGAAGAGCGACATCCACACTATGTTTTGCGGGTCTCCATCGAGAATGAGGAATGCGACCAGGACCGCTGCGGGCAGGACCCACCCGCCGTAGCCGAGGAGGCTCCAGAGCAGGACCGAGCCTGGGAGTCCGAGCCGAAGCGCCCTGCGCAGCTTGGTCGTGCGTTCGTGTGCGCGGTCAGGTCTGTCGTAGAGCGTTTGCAGGAGGAGCAGATCTTTTTTGCTTGTGGGGTCGAGCGCTCGTGCGGTGCGTTTGACTGAGTTGCCAAGGTCAGTCGTTCGGCCCGATGCGGTTTCGCCGATGATGGCATCGACAACGCCGGGCACGACGCGCATGAGGATGCCGTCGACATGATCGACGAGGCGGATTCGGTTGAATGAGTCGAGTACATCGCCCGCGCCGCAGCGTTGGTGGAACTGATCGAGCAGTGTGTTGAGTTCGTCGTATGCGACGAGCATGACTTTCTTGTCTGGGTTGTGCTTGTTGTGATCTGCGATTCGTCCTGCGATTTGGATGCGGATCGCTGTTTTTCCTGATCCTTTCTCGCCGAAGACGATGGAGGTTGATGGGAACTCGAGCTGGCCGATGATTTTCTCGAAGTCGGAGTGGGCAGCGCGCGGCCTGCCGTCGGCATCTATCTCTGAGAGCCGAGAAAACACGGCGTCTTGGCGGGCTTCTTCGCCGCGGAACGGATTTTCAGAAATAGACCAGTGATCGAAGAACTGCTGAAGATTCATCTGGCATTGCCTCCGTCAGGTGTGACCGTCACCGCTGCTATACAGGATATTCAGTGTGCGACCTTCACGCCGAGCATGGGCTCGATCGTCGCCAGAATTTTCGCCAGCGTCTCCGGGTCTTTCGCCTCGGCGTTGAGCCGCAAGAGCGGTTCGGTGTTGCTCTTACGGATGTTGCACCACCAGCCCTCGCGGTCGAAGCAGTCGAGCGTGACGCCGTCGAGTTCTTCGATATCGGCATCGACATCGGAGCCTGGTCCGATTTCTTCGATGATCGCGGCGATGGCTTCATCCTTCTCTTCGTTCTCGAAGTTGATCTCGCCTGATTGGGCGTATCGCGCGACGGGTGCGATGAGTTGGCTCATTTTTTTACCGCTCTTTGCGAGCATGGAGAGTATGGCGACCATTGCGATGGCGCCGGAGTCTGCGTTGAAGTTGTCACGGAAGTAGAAGTGTCCCGAGAGTTCGCCGCCGAAGACGCCTTTTTCTTCAGCAAGTTCTTGTTTCATGAAGACGTGCCCGACCCGTCCCTTGATGGGTATGCCGCCGGCTTTGATAATTTCTTCTTCGACGGCCTTGCTTGACCTGAGGTCGTACACGATGGCCGAGCCGGGGTCGTCCTTCAAGAAGTATGTCGCCATGATCGCGGTGAGGTGATCGCAGCCGACGATCTGGCCCTTCTCATCGACGACAACGCAGCGGTCGGCGTCGCCGTCAAAGCAGATGCCAAGGTCGGCGCTGTTCTTGATGACCTCTTCTTGTAGTTGAACAAGGTTTGATGCGACGAGGGGGTTTGGCTCGTGGACGAACTCGCCACTGGTGTTGTCGTAGTTGAGTTCGATGATTTCGAGGCCTTCCACATTTTCGCCGTTGGTTCCGAAAATTTTGGGCGACATGGTACCCGCCATGCCGTTTGAGGCGTCGACGACAAGCTTCAGATTTTTGCCATCGAGATCGCAGAAACTCATGACATGGTTTGTGTATTTATCCCATATATCGCGTTTTTCTGATTTACCAGCGGTCGGTAGCGATGGCGCGGTTGCTTTGGTGCGATCAACCATCGCTGCGTGTTTGCGGATGAGGCCCAGCCCGGTGGACTCGCCCGCTGGCCTTGCTTTGCGTTTGGAGATTTTGAAGCCGTTGTATTGTGGCGGGTTGTGGCTGGCGGTGACCATGACTCCGCCGGCGCAGTCGTAGTAGTTGATGGCGAAGTAGATCATTGGCGTGTCGCAGAGTCCGAGGTCGATGACGAAGCCGCCTTGGTCGTTGATGCCTTTGATGAGTCGTTCGACAAGCGTTGGGCTGGAGAGGCGCATGTCTCGACCGACGACGATGTTTTTCATCATGGGTGTGGTGTCGCCGTCGGTTGCTGCATCGTTGAGCAGGAACTGCGACGTGCCGAAGCCGATCTGCCACGCCATCTGGTCCGTGAGAAGATCCGGGTAGGTTCCGCGAATGTCGTACGCTTTGAAGACTCGACCAAGCATGATGCTTTCCTCCGATGAATGTCCCGGCCCGGACCTCGGACTAAGGGACCGGAGGGTAGCGCATGTCTTGGTGATTTTCAGAATTGTTTGGTTTATGTTCGTCAATATTGATGAATAGGCGGCGAGACGCCACCCCCACGGGAAAGAAATCAAGAGGGCCAAGGGGATCAAGCTTGTTGGGGGTGGGGACGGGGCTAGAACGGGAGGTCGTTTTCGTCG